>JBIPMI010000204.1:0-5738 GCA_044369215.1 Bacteroidia bacterium
CTCCGCATATTTACTTCTTAGCTTCGGTTCAAGTGCGCAAAAGAATGTTTGTTCGAAAATTAAATCATAAGTTTCTTCAATTTCAAAAAAATCACTTTTTGTAATTCTAATTCTTTCCAATTCTATTTCTTTTTTAAAATTAGACTTTAACTTATCTGCCAAAGTATCAGATATATCTACCAAGTGGATATTGTTAAATCCTTTTTGAATCAAATATTCTGCTTCATATGCATTACCACAGCCTGGAATTAAAATCTTTAATTCTTTGTTTGTTAATTGGTCTATGTAGCATTTAATTGGTTCTGAGGGATAACCAATATCCCAGCCGGTTTTGTTTTGTTTATAGCGACTGTCCCAATAAAGTTCGTCAATTGTTGGCATAGTGAATTTTGAAAGCTTATCTTTGGCACAATTTATATATTCTATACAAACTATGAAGTTTTTTGTTGATACTGCAAACTTAGCCCAAATAAAAGAGGCAAATGATTTAGGGATTTTAGATGGTGTTACAACCAATCCATCTTTAATGGCCAAAGAAGGTATTAGAGGTGATGCAGCTGTTTTACAGCACTATATCGATATTTGTAATATTGTTGATGGTGATGTAAGTGCTGAAGTAATCTCAACCGACTATGAAGGAATGATTTCTGAAGGTGAGAAATTAGCTGCGCTTCATGAAAACATAGTTGTTAAAATTCCAATGATTAAAGATGGAATTAAAGCAATTAAATACTTGACCTCTAAAGGAATCAGAACAAATTGTACTTTGGTTTTCAGCTCTGGTCAAGCAATTCTTGCAGCTAAAGCTGGTGCAACTTATATTTCTCCATTCATTGGTAGATTAGATGATATTTCTTATGATGGAATGCAATTAATTGCTGAAATTTCTCAGATTTTTGCTGTTCAAGGTTACCAAACTCAAATTTTGGCGGCTTCAATACGTAATCCTATTCATATTATTAAATCTGCTCAGGTAGGTGCGCATGTAATTACAAGTCCACTTTCTTCAATTTTAGCTTTATTAAAACACCCTTTAACTGATAGCGGATTAGCCCAGTTTTTGGCAGATCATGCGAAATCAAACGCGTAATTTCTAATTGTTTTATCATATTAAAAAGAGGCTATTCCGCAGGAATAGCCTCTTTTTATTTCAACTCAATTAAATTTACAAATAGGCGATAAGCTCCAGGAACGCCTGCCGGTAGTTGCCTGAAAAATGCCAATCCGGTATATATAAAATGACCTTTTCCATAATTAGCAATGATAAGAGAACCTGAATTTGGCTTTTCACCTAGGTCAGACATACTTAATATTGATTGATAATTAGAATCTAAATCACCTGCATAATAAATACCTCTTTCTTGTATCCAATTTTCAAAATCATTTGTGCCAATTTTATTAGGAGTACTAAGTACTTTATGATCTTTTAATATAAAATTTACAGAAGCATTTTCATCAGTAATACGGTCTCTTGTGATTTTAAATTTGTAAGGACCAATATCACTTTGTAATGGACCTGCCCAAGAATTTGTATTGTATTGTACCAAAATTGTTCCACCATTTTTCATGTACTCAAGGAATTTTGACTTCATTTTACTTAAGTTTTCATTGGTATTAAAGGCACGTACTCCAAAAATTATAGACTCATATTGAGATAAATCTTCCTTAGCCAATTTTTCATTGTTTAACTCTGTTACCTCATAATTAATTAGCTTTAAGCAATTACTTACTTCATCTCCCGCTCCGGGTATATAGGCAATTTTCTTTTTGTTCCTTTTTAAATCTAAGTAAACTAATTGCGCTTTTGCTTCTGGAAACAAAACCTGGGTTGGAATATGATTATATTTTATTTCTTTAATTCCAGTTTGAAAAACACCATTTTTATTATTTGCAATGACTCTTACTGTACCTGTTTTTGCATTGAGAGATGGCATTATCTCAAATTGTAGGATTTTTTCTTCCTCAGATGCTAAATCTATTTTTTGAATTGGATTTGAACATTCCCAATTTTCAGGAATTTCAATTGATACTTCATAGTTGGATGTTAGTTGTGAACTCGATTTTACTTTAACAAGACAAGTGGTTGGTGAACCATTCGTGCTTATGATTACATCATTTAGTAATTCTAATTGAATCGGATTTGTTGCAACAAAATTTCTATGTAGTTCGCCTTTTTCAGGATCGACTTGTTTGTAAAATGCATCTCTGGTAACCGTTACTTCTTGGCCATCTATTAAAAAACTATAACTCACTTTTAACTCAAAATCTTGCCCATAATCAAAGCCAATTTGTTTAATCTTATCCTGATTAAATAAAGAGTTTTGGGGTGGATTTTTTAACCAGTATAAATTGCCATTACTTCCCTGACAAAGGATTGTTTTAATTGAATGTGTAAAAGGAGTATTCATATTCATTTTAGTAGAATTGAATTCCTTTTTATTGATTCTTTCAAAACAATTATCATTTGCACCAATTTGTTCAAGCTTGATTGATTTTAATTCCACATTTGGATTTAATCTGCTAATAACAAATGTTTTAATGTTTAATGAATCACCTTTTGCTAGAATTGGAGTTTTCTCAATTGTTGATTCCATAAAAATGCCATTTACAGATATTTGAAGATTTTCAAGCAGTTTAAAATGATTAAAATTGGCTGATTTTCCTAATTGAACCAAAAGCTTTTTTGCCTGATCAATCTGTAAATTCACTTCTTTTAGGTCGTTTTTTTGCCATGCAGCATATATTTTATCTACAATAGTATTGTACTTTCCTGATGGATCAAATTGTTTATTGCTTAATTCTAAACCACTGAAAATATTGTTATTTAGGTTTTGAGTATCTCCCAAAATAGGTTTAAAATACTCAAATTGTTCTCCTCTTTGCAAGGCAGAACCAAATCCTTGACTTTTATGCATGCTTCTGCTTTCAGCAGCAATTTCACCATAACTTTTACCCAGATTTTTATTAAAAGTACCAACATCAAGTTTTATTAAATGACTCAAATCTGCATTCGGATTAAAGAAACGTGCTGTTGAATTATGAAAAAGTCTATTGGTTTTCCAAATTTTTACTGATGTTAATTGTTCAGTAAATTTTGTTGGGTCTGCTGCTGCAACAAAAGCTTCTTCTGCAAGCAAAGCAGAGGCTGTATGATGTCCATGTCCACCGCTTCCGTCTGTTGCAAAACGGGTTATAATAATATCGGGCTGGAATTTTCTAATAACAAAAACTACATCATAAAGTATTTCATCTTTGTTCCATTTGGCAAAAGTTTCTGTTGGCGATTTACTAAAACCAAAATCATAAGCACGGGTAAAAAATTGCTCACCGCCATCTTTCATTCTGGCTGCCATTAATTCCCTGGTTCTTATAACACCCAATTCTATTCCTTGTTCCGGGCCAATTAAGTTCTGACCTCCATCACCTCTTGTTAGAGATAAATAGCCTGTTCTAAAACATAAATCATTAGCTAAATATGAAATTAAACGGGTATTTTCATCATCAGGATGGGCCGCTAAATACAATACAGACGCGCCTTTACGTAATTTGTTAAATTGTTGCTCAATTTCTGCTTTATTTAATGATTGAGTTGCTTGAGAAAATGCTATCAAACTAAAAAAAACAAAAACAGAGCTAAGTAATAAAAACTTTTTATTCATGGGTTAAATGTATTGGTTTGTCTGATTTTTTTAAAGAATAAATTACATTAAGTCTGAATCTTAACATTTCAAATTTTAATTTAACCAATAAGAGTCATTTTATAGGAGTAAAAAAATGATTTAATTTGTTGACTTTATGGGACATATTTTAATCAAAAACATCAAAGGCCTTTATGGAATTGATGAAAGCGGAAGGCAAGTAAGAAAAGGTGCAGAAATGGCCGATCTTCCTTTTATTGAAAATGCTTGGTTATGGATTAAAGACGGGCTTATCAATGATTATGGAAGCATGACCGACTTTAATATGTTTGATGAAAGATTCACTAAAACTCCCGGAATAGACATTAAAGATGCAACGGGTAAGTGCGTTCTACCTTCTTATATTGATTCTCATACACATTTGGTTTTTGCTCAAAGTAGAGAAGAAGAATTTGTAATGCGTATTAAAGGGAAGTCGTATGAAGAAATTGCAGCAGCCGGAGGTGGTATTTTAAACTCTGCAGCAAAATTAAGAGCAATGAGTGAAAATGAGCTGCTTGAAGGTGCTTTTGGTCGTTTACAAGAAGTAATGAAATACGGAACCGGTGCAATTGAAATAAAAAGTGGTTACGGATTAACACTCGAAGATGAATTAAAAATGTTGAGAGTCATTCGACGACTTAAAGATATTTCTCCTATTGAAATTAAAGCTACATTTTTAGGAGCACATGCAATTCCAATGGATTTTAAAAACAGGAGGGAAGATTATATAAAACTGGTTATTGATGAAATGTTACCGAAAGTTGCGGAGGAAGGTCTGGCAGATTTCTGTGATGTTTTTTGTGACCAGGGATTTTTTACCAGTGATGAAACGGATAGAATTTTACAAGCAGCATCCAAATTTAATTTGAGAGCAAAGATTCATGGAAATGAATTAGGAATAACAGGTGGAGTGCAAGTTGCTGTAAAAAACAATGCTTTAAGTGTTGATCATTTGGAGCATATGGGGCAAGAGGAGATTGACTGTTTAAAGGCAAGTATGACTATGCCCGTTGCATTACCTAATTGTTCTTTCTTTTTAGGATTGCCATATGCCCCGGTTAGAAAAATGATTGATGCAGGATTACCTGTTTGTTTAGCAACTGATTATAATCCGGGAAGTTCGCCCAATGGAAGGATGGGTTTTGTAGTTAGTTTGGCATGCATTCAAATGAAACTTACTCCTGAGGAAGCAATTAATGCGGCAACAATTAATGGCGCTTACTCCTTAGGTTTGAGTGATACTCATGGAAGCATTTCAAAAGGTAAAAAAGGAAATGTTTACATCACAAAAGAAATACCTTCATTGGCCTATTTACCGTATTCTTTTGGAGTTCCCAGTGTAGAAACTGCAATTGTAGCAGGTAAGAAAATTGCGGTTAATTATTAGGTTAGATTCTTTTTTCATCACATAAAAAAAGCTCATGGAATTTGTTTTCCATGAGCTTTTCTGTTTTACAAACTGTAAATTATTTGTTATCCAAAGTAATCATTCTCATTAATTCTTCGCGTGTTTTTGCATCCTGGAATTTACCTCCATACTCAGCCGTAACAGTGCTACTTGTAATGTCCTGAACACCTCTCATGGCAACGCACATATGATCTGCTTCAATAATAACTGCAACATCCTGAGTGTGTAATACGTCTTTTAACATATTTGCAATTTGAATAGTCATTCTTTCCTGAACCTGAGGTCGTTGAGCAAAATACCTTACAATTCTGTTTAGTTTGCTTAATCCAACTACTGAGCCATTAGGGATATAAGCTACATGCGCTTTTCCGATAATTGGTACAAAATGGTGTTCGCATACACTATGAAAAGAGATGTTTTTTTCGAGCAGTATATTTTTATACTTGAATTTGTTCTCGAATAATTTTGCTTCAGGAATATTTTTAGGGTCTAAGCCTTTAAACATTTCTTTTACATACATTTTAGCGACTCTATTAGGTGTGCCTTTTAAACTATCATCATTTAAGTCGAGACCTAATATGAGCATAATTTCTTTAAAATGTTTTTGAATTAATTCAATTTTCAATTCATCATCCAATTCAAAGGCATCA
>JBIPMI010000205.1:0-5700 GCA_044369215.1 Bacteroidia bacterium
ACTTGTAAGAATGATACTTGATAATTCTGAATATACTTTTATTAGTATTTCCCAAAAAATTGAGTTTCTTCGCTTATATATTGAGTTGGAGTCGCTTAGAATGGATAATGGTTTTGAATTTCATTTGTCTTTGGATAAATCGGTTAATCTTGAAGACCAAATTCCTACCATGGTAATCCAACCTTATGTTGAAAATGCTATTTGGCATGGATTGCAGTATAAAAAATCTCACAGGTTGCTCAAACTCCATCTTTCAATGGAAGATGAAGATTTTGTGAGGTGTGAAATTGAAGATAATGGGATTGGTAGGGAGGCTGCCATGCAAATTAAAAAGCAGAAAGGTAAAACTCATGATTCGAAAGCCATGAAAATTACTGATGAAAGAATTCAAATATTAAAAAAACTATATGGCTTTGGTCCTAGTGTAGAAATTATCGACTTAGTTGATGAAGGAATTGCAAGAGGAACGATGGTCATATTAAAATTACCTATACATCATGGCTGAGCCACTTAAAACAATTATTGTTGAAGACGAAATCAGAGGTAGAAATGCTTTGAAGTCTTTATTAACCCATTTCCCTGATTTGGTAAATCTCGTTGGGGAAGCCGGAAATGTTGAAGAAGCAATTGAAATCATTGCCAAAACAGACCCGGATTTAGTTTTGTTGGATATAGAAATGCCATATAAAAATGGCTTTGACTTGCTTAATGAAGTGCCGAAAAGGAATTTTGATGTGATTTTTACAACGGCCTACAACAATTACGCAATTCAGGCTATTAAATTCAGTGCGCTCGATTATCTGTTGAAGCCAATTGACATGGAGGAATTGTCTGCATCTTTACACAAGGCTGTTTTAAAACGTCAGAATAAAGACAAACAGGAAGGGCAAATTCAGATAGAGAATTTGTTAAATAACCTAAAGGCAATAAACAATCAGAATTATAAATTGAGTTTGCCTACTTCTGAGGGAATTTTGTTTATTTCACTTGATCAAATTATTCGTTGTGAGTCGGATGCAAATTATACTCGCTTCTTTTTGGTGAATGAAAAACCAATTTTAGTTAGCAGAACATTAAAAGAATATGAAGAATTATTACAAAATTATAATTTTTGTAGGGTTCATCACTCAAATTTAATAAATTTGCGTTTTATAAAGAAATATGTGAAGGGGGAGGGCGGTATTGCGGTGATGTTGGATGGCGCAGAAGTTGAGGTTTCGAGAAGAAAGAAAGAGGCTTTTCTGAAAAGTCTTGAAAATCTTTCCACTATTATATAATTATTAACCAATTAATAGTCTATACAAACCATTTGAAGGGTTTGAATAATTATTTAAAGTATTAGGGGCATATTTGGATATTGATTATGAAAGCCAAAAAGATAGCCCTGATATCATTTTTATTGATTGTTGTGAGTCTCCTATTGTTGGAAGTCATAATAAATTGGGGTGAAGGATTGTAGAGCTCCCGCTTAAGCCTAGTTTACCCGAAATTAAGAGCTTGCCATTGAAGAATGGCTTGAGTAAAGGTTGAGCCGGGGCCGCGTAAGCGGCCCTTGGTTCTTTTATAGAGGTCTGTTTTTACTCCATTAAATAAAAAAACCGAAGCTTTCACTCCGGTTTTCTTCATTATTCAAACAAATTATTTCTCTTCTAATCTCTGTTTTAAATCTAGTCTGTGCTTACGAGCTGTATCGATAGCAATGTCATATCCGGCATCTGCATGTCTGATTACTCCCATTGCAGGATCGTTGTGTAATACTCTTTTTAGCCTTTTTGCTGCGGCTTCTGTTCCATCTGCAAGTATTACCATTCCTGCATGAATAGAATAGCCCATACCCACACCACCACCATGATGAACACTTACCCAACTTGCACCGCCTGCTGTATTAATCAATGCGTTTAGAATTGGCCAGTCGGCAACTGCATCAGAACCATCTTTCATAGCTTCTGTTTCTCTGTTAGGAGAAGCTACTGAACCCGTATCTAAATGGTCTCTGCCAATAACAATTGGTCCTTTAACTTTACCGGTTCTAACTAATTCATTAAAAGCAAGAGCCGCTTTTTCCCTGTCTCCTTGTCCAATCCAACAAATTCTTGCAGGTAATCCCTGAAACTCAATTCTTTCTTGAGCCATATCTAACCAACGATGCAAAGAGGTATTTTCAGGAAACAATTCTCTCATTACTTTATCTGTAGTATAAATATCCTGAGGATCTCCGCTTAAGGCAACCCATCTGAATGGACCTTTTCCTTCACAAAACAATGGTCTGATATAAGCCGGTACAAATCCTGGGAATGAAAAAGCATTTTTTACATTCCTTTGGTCGTGTGCCTGACCTCTTAAATTATTTCCGTAATCAAAAACAATGGCTCCCTTTTCTTGCAAAGCAATCATTAGTTTAACATGATGTGCCATGGTATCTAATGAAAGTCTTACATATTTTTCCGGTTCGGTTTTTCTCATTCTGTCCGAAACTTCCTCTACCAATCCTTCAGGATAATAGCCATTTAAAGGATCGTGTGCTGATGTTTGGTCAGTTAGTAAATCCGGAGTAATATTTCTTTCGATTAAACGCTCAAGTAAATCAATAACATTACAAACAACCCCAATCGATAACCTTCTACCTTGTGCTTTTGCTTCAAAAGCCATGTCAATTGCCTGGTCAATATCTCTGCTCATTACGTCTAAGTAACGTGTTTCAAGTCTCTTTTTAATTCTCCATTCAACCATTTCTGCTGCTAAACACACGCCATCACACATGGTTACAGCAAGTGGTTGAGCGCCACCCATTCCTCCTAAACCTGCAGTTACAGTTAAAGTACCTTTTAAACTGCCACCAAAATGTTGACGAGCTGCTTCAGCAAAAGTTTCATAGGTTCCTTGTACAATTCCCTGAGAGCCAATGTAAATCCAACTTCCTGCCGTCATTTGGCCATACATCATTAATCCTTTTTTATCTAATTCATGAAAAGTCTCCCAATTAGCCCATTTTGGAACTAACATTGAATTTGATATGATAACTCTTGGTGCATCAGGGTGAGTTGGAAGAATCCCAACAGGTTTGCCTGATTGTATCAAAAGAGTTTCATCATCTTCCAAATCCTGTAAAGCTTTTACTATTAAATCAAAACTTTCCCAGTTTCTTGCAGCCTTTCCAATTCCTCCGTAAACAATTAAATCTTCAGGTCTTTCTGCCACATCAGGGTCAAGATTGTTATATAACATTCTTAATGCAGCTTCCTGAACCCATCCTTTGCAACTTATTTTACTTCCGGTTGCAGCATGTAAATCTCCTCTTTTGTTCATGATTGGTATTTTTGGCAAACTTAGTTTTTAAACCTTATTTGTCAATTCTTATAAGTAATAAAATCAAACAAAAATTAATTTTTACCAAGTTTTCGTTTTTAATTTTCATTTTTTTGCCATTTATCCCAATTAGTACGAATTCATGTTTGCTTTATTAAATTTGCAATCTTGAATAAAAAGGCAATTTTCGGTTTTCTGTTATTGGCAGTATTTTTTATAAGCTTATTGCCATACAATGCTTTTCATCACCACCAGGATGAATTGCACAGAATTGCTGTTGTTGCAAAAGATGAATCACATCAGTGTAAATTAGATGACTATTCCTGTCAGGATGATTTACTGGAAAATCATGAATGTGAACACCAAAACCATTTGGCTGAATCTACTCCTGATTGTTTCTTTTGCCAATTTCATTTCAATAAAGTATTCGAAATTACTGTTCCTGTTTCAGCGTTTTTTGTTGGAAAAGGAAATTCAATTGTTCAAAAAACAGAACTTCATTTATTTAAGAATTCGATTTTTATTCTTTTTAATAAAGGACCACCATCATTATCTTATTAATTAAATAGGCTTCGAACTGAGGCTTATTCTTCTCTCGGGTTATATTATTAATTAAAATTTACTTTTTTGAAAAAAGCACTTGTTTTTATATGGGTGCTTGTGTTTACTTTTTTGTTTTCCAATGTTTTTGCTCAAGATAAATCTCTGGGTAAATTCTATAAAATTCAACTAAGAGTGCTCGATAGTTTAAGTGGTTCCCCACTTTCAGCTGCTACAGCGCAAATTAGTAAACATAGGCATTTCCATTTCACTGATGACAATGGTTTGGTGAAACTTGATTCTGTTAAATCAGGATTAAATCTTGTTCAGGTGAGTTTTGTTGGTTATCATTCTTTTGAAAAAGTTTTGGATGTTAGGGCCGATATGATTTTGGAGGTTTTATTATGTCCAACTAACTTTCATTTGCATGAATATACTGTACATTCTCATGAATTGACAGAATTAGGTTCTGAAAACCAATCGAGAATTAAACTAAGTGCTTTGCAAATTCAAAGAACATCAGCAATGGTATTTTCTGACTTGTTTAAACAGGTTCCCGGTATGCAAACTTTAAGTTCAGGTCCCGCAATTTCTAAGCCAATTATACGTGGTTTGCATAGCAATAGAATAGCTTTGTTTAACAATGGAACTAAACTTGAGTCTCAAAGTTGGGGTGCAGAACATGGGCCTGAAATTGATCCTTTTAGCGCCAGTGAAATTGAGTTGATTAAGGGTGCAGCTTCTGTTGAATATGGTCCGGAGGCTATTGGTGGTGTCATTAAAATTTCACCAAAACCCTACCGACAATTGGATGGAATAGATGGTGTAGTTTCAATGAATGCCTATTCAAATAACAGGGCTTTTGCATTTTCTAATTTGTTAAATGGTACACATGGAAATAAAAGACATTTTAACTGGAGGCTTCAAAGCAGTTACAAAGTTGGGGGTGATTCTAAAGCTCCAAATTATGTGATTTCTAATACCGGTTTTAAAGAAACGGATTTGAATTTTTCCTCTCTTTACCAAGTATCAGAAGCTTTTGGAATTGAAATTACAGGTTCTTATTTCCATAATGAATTAGGAATTATGAGAGCCGCGCATATTTCAAGTACCAGTGATTTGAAAAAGGCAATTAGTAGTTCAGAACCATTAATTGAATTCCCGTTTAGTTATGAAATCAATAGGCCCAAACAGGATGTAACCCATCATATTCTTGCTGCTAAATTAAATTACGACTATCCTCAATTGGGTAAAATTCGTTTAATGTATGCTTACCAAATGAACCATAGGATGGAATATGACAGAGGTGTAAGCTGGAATCCGAATTCCTTAACTCATACTTTACCTGCTTACGATTTGAAATTGTATTCCGGTAATTTTGATTTACAATTTGAACACAAGGAGTTCAGAAAAATCACAGGCAAAATCGGAGCAAGTTATTTAACTCAAAGTAATATCAGCTCAGGCACTCAAAAGCCAATAATTCCAAATTTTATTGCCCAGACATTTGGTGTTTTTATTTTCGAAAAATACAAATCGGGTAGATGGAATTTAGAAGCAGGAGCAAGATTTGATTCCCGTATCCAATCAGTTTATCAAAGGATTTCTAATACAAGCATAAATGAGATTAATAAGAATTATTCAGGTTTAACATTTGTAGCTTCTTCTGCCTTTCATGTGAGCTCTGAATTTCAGATACAGTTCACTCAATCATCGGCCTGGAGAGCACCTACAGTAAACGAACTATATAGTTATGGTTTACATAATGGCTTGGCTTCTTTTGAAATTGGGAATGAGAATTTAGTACCGGAATTTGCTTATAACAGCGATTTAGCTTTTAAATGGAAAACAGAT
>JBIPMI010000206.1:0-5684 GCA_044369215.1 Bacteroidia bacterium
GTTCAGCTAGCCCAACAAATGGCTGCTACTAACGGAAATCCTAGTATTGAAACAGCCCATCTGTTGAAAGGAATACTTCAAACAGATGAGCAATTAACCGGATTCCTCTTCAAAAAAATAGGGGTGAATCCTACACGTATATCACAAGGAATTGATCAAATTCTAAGTACTTTACCAAAAGTATCTGGAAATAACCAATTACAATTGTCTTCCAATGCCAACCAAGTACTCATTCAAGCAACTAGTTTTCTTAAAGAGTTTGGTGATGAGTTTGTAAGCATTGAACATTTAATTTTAGCTTTGGTTAAATCGAATGATGCCATTGGAAATTTATTAAAAGATGCAGGTGTGCAAGAGAAAGCACTCAAGGCTGCCATCAAAGAATTAAGAGGTGGAGAATCTGTTAAATCGCAGGATGCAGAAGCCACTTATCAATCATTGAACAAGTTTGCTAAGAACTTAAACGATTTAGCCAAAACAGGTAAACTCGATCCTGTAATTGGTAGAGATGAAGAGATACGAAGAGTGCTTCAAATTTTATCGAGAAGAACCAAAAACAATCCGATATTAATTGGTGAACCAGGTGTAGGTAAAACCGCTATTGCAGAAGGTTTGGCACATAGAATTGTGAATGGTGATGTGCCTGAAAATTTAAAAAGTAAAAGAGTATTTTCTCTCGATATGGGCGCTTTGATTGCTGGTGCCAAATACAAAGGTGAGTTTGAAGAAAGACTAAAAGCAGTGGTGAAAGAAGTGAGTTCATCTGATGGAGAAATTGTTTTGTTCATTGATGAAATTCATACGCTAGTTGGTGCCGGTGGAAGTTCGGAAGGTGCCATGGATGCTGCTAATATCTTAAAGCCTGCTTTGGCCAGAGGTGAACTCAGAGCCATTGGCGCAACTACATTAGCAGAGTACCAAAGGTATATAGAAAAAGACAAAGCATTGGAACGTCGTTTTCAAAAAGTATATGTGGATGAACCCGATACCGAAGCTGCTATTTCTATCCTTCGTGGTTTGAAAGAAAGGTATGAGGTACACCACAAAGTGCGTATCAAAGATGAGGCGATTATTGCTGCAGTTGAATTATCGCAGCGTTATATCAACGATCGTTTTTTGCCAGATAAGGCCATTGATTTAATTGATGAGGCTGCTTCTAAACTAAGATTGGAAATTGATTCGGTGCCTGAAGAAATTGATCAGCTTGATAGAAGAATTATGCAACTCGAGATTGAAAGAGAAGCCATTAAACGCGAGGGTGATTCTGCCAAAGTAAAGGAGTTAAGTGAAGAAATTGCCAACCTACAATCGGAGCGAAATACCTTGAAGGCACAATGGAAATCTGAAAAAGATGTGGTGGAAGGAATACAGAATGCCAAGCAAGAAATTGAACAATTGAAACTCGAAGCCGAACAAGCTGAAAGAGCCGGAGACTTTGGTCGCGTTGCCGAAATTAGGTATGGCAAAGTAAAAGAGGTAGAAAGCAGATTGCAAGTTTTACAAGAGAAACTACATGAAGCGAAAGACCACAAAGCCATGGTGAAAGAGGAAGTAGATAGTGAAGACATTGCAGGTGTGGTGAGTCGCTGGACAGGCATTCCCGTGAACCGCATGTTGCAAAGTGATAGAGAGAAATTATTACACCTCGAAGAAGAATTACACAAAAGAGTAGTAGGGCAGGAGGAAGCCATTTCAGCTATCTCAGATGCCATTAGAAGAAGCAGAGCGGGTTTGTCCGACCCTAAGAAACCCATTGGCTCATTTATCTTCTTAGGGACAACTGGAGTAGGTAAAACAGAATTGGCAAGGGCTTTGGCTGATTACCTTTTCAACCAAGAAAATGCCATGGTGCGTATCGACATGAGTGAGTACCAAGAGAAACATACTGTTAGTAGATTGATTGGAGCGCCTCCAGGATATGTGGGTTATGAAGAAAGCGGACAGTTAACAGAAGCCATTCGTAGAAGACCTTATTCGGTTGTGTTGTTGGATGAAATTGAAAAAGCACATCCAGATGTATTTAATATTTTGTTACAAGTTTTAGATGATGGACGATTAACCGATAACAAAGGAAGATTGGCGAATTTCAGGAATACCATTATCATTATGACCAGCAATATGGGTTCTCAATTGATTCAAGAAAAGTTTGAAAACTTAACCGAATTCAACAAAGAAGAATTGATGGCAGAAGCCAAAATAGGAGTGATGGAACAACTGAAAAGAAGCATCCGACCTGAGTTTTTAAACAGGATAGATGAAGTGATTATGTTTACGCCATTATCGAGAGAAGATGTAAGAAGTATTGTCGATTTACAAATGACTATCCTCCTAAAACAATTAGGCGAACAAGGCATTCAGATAGAACTCACAAACGAAGCCCTCGACTGGCTAGCACAATTGGGTTATGATCCAACTTATGGAGCCAGACCATTGAAACGTGTCATTCAAAAACGCATCCTCAACGAATTGTCCAAAGCCATCCTCAGCGGCACAATCAACCGCGATTCAAAAGTAAAAATTGAATTGGATGACAAGAATATGTTTGTGTTTTTGAATTCGTAAGGGGGAATACGAAGGGGTGGAATTATAGTTTTTCGCCCCTTTGTATTTTTGGTTTCATTATCCCAATTATCGAATGAAACGAAGTTTTTCGAGTGAACGAGAACTCGCTAGGAACCCAAAAGCCCTGGTTGTGTGATACTGTTTAATCTAGACTAAATAATTTGAGCCTATCTATGTGTTTGAAATGCTTAATGTTTAGGGTATCAAAAGTCATATTATGAACAATTGCAGTCGCAGCAATAAATAAGTCGGGTTTATCTATTGACTTTCTTTTTGGCTTTAAATCTGAAACAATATTTGCGGCTTCTTTTGCAGCCAAACTATCAAAATCCAAAACTATGATATGCTTAAGCATTTTGTTCCAAAATTCAATATGGGCTTCTGTTGCACCATTATAAATTTCGAATTCAGTAATACTAGAAATGTAGATATTTTGAAATGTACGAAAATGGTGAACCAATCTTGATTTCTCTTTATCTGTTCTTCGGAAATAATCAATCAAAATCGATGTGTCGATAATTAATTTTTCTTCCTCCATTCAGATATGCTTTTTCTATTCAATTCAATCTTTTTGATTTCATCTTTACTGTAGACAGGTCCTTCTAACAAGAATTCTATAAATTGATTATTCTTTTCTTGGATAGGAGGTTCCTCTTCTAACTCTTGTTTCAGTCTTTCTCTTTGACTAGGAGAGAGTGCTTTGACAATTGTTAATAGTTCTTGAAACGGTATGTTGAATCTTAGTTCCATTATACAAATGTAAGTCCTTTTGTTATGATAGTCAATAAAATGGCTATTAACATTTAATTATACAGGCCCCTTCTGGGAAAAAAATATTTTAAAGGGGTAGACTAAATTTCTTGATTTTTTTATTGATGTTAACTAAAATCTATAGTAACAAACAGACAATCCTCTAAAAGAATTCTAAATTTGATTTCATTTTAAATCTTACATCATGAAAGCTGCATTAGAAATAAATTTGAGTTTTGACCAAATATTATCATTGGTTAAACAACTACCTAGACAGCAAAAAATCAAATTGAGTAAAGAGTTAGAAAAGGATGTAATTGATTCTCGTCTTTCTGCGCTTTTAAAAACCTTCAAAACAAAAGATCTAGATTTAAATGTAATTCATGAAGAAGTTGAGATGGTAAGAGCAAATCTAGACACCATCCCAAAAAATGCAAACAATTTTTAAGAAAGAAGCGATAATGTTTCTTCAGAAAATTTAGTCCAATCTTCGTCTAAAATAAGCCGGAGGGAGTAAATATTTTTGTGTATACCATTAGCCATGAAAAACTTCATCATTTTAATACTTTCTGTTTTCATTATTTCAGCTTGTAAAAAAGACAAGGAAATTGCTTTACAATCAGGTTTAGATGGAAATTGGAAGTTTGATTCTACTGGCTTTTCTTGGATGACAAATGCAGGACATAATTACTGGCAAATAAATGCTAACAAAGTGCAGGAGCTTCATGGAATTTTTCCAATCGAATTAAATGGTAAAATACAAATTGTTCCTTTTCAAACGGGTATTATAACTTTAAATCCTGATACAAGTTTTAGCAATCCTGTAACTAAAGTCAAACACAGCGGAAAAAATATCAGAATTGATTTTTATAATGAAGAATCTAGATTCACTGGTTTTACAAAAGGAGTTTATGAGCTAAGCAAAGATTCATTGCTTATTCATACCTCATGTTGTTATAAAACTTTTAGATATTCGAGGGTGAAAATACTTCCGTAGTAAACCTATATCAAACCCCTAAAAACATAAAAGGCTGCCTAGGCAACCTTTTAAAATCTTTCGCTTAGCTACGTTACTTTTCAGCAAGAGGCTTGGCTAAGCATCACGACACAAAAGTAATCTTATTTCTGTAAATTACAATAAATATTTTTCATGAATTATCAGAAATTAAGTGAATACCTCTCCATTCCTCGCATGGATAGATACTTTTTAGCAAGTAATTGTCAAAAAAAGAAAGCCATTTCATTATATAAGGCAAACCTTAAAATTGCCCAATCTCTTTATCCTTTAATAAGTGTATTTGAAGTTATTTTAAGAAATAAAATAAATTCAGAATTAAGCAATTACTTTCAAGACCCAAATTGGATTTTAAATCAAAGAAATCAATTCATGTGCGATTCTTCTTTAATTCAGTTTAAAAAAAATGGAAGATTTTACACAAATGATTTTCTAAAATCATCTATTGAGAAATCAGAGAAAAGATTAAAAAGATTAAATTTAACAATCACGAGCAGCCGCATAATTGCAGACCAGTCATTTGGTTTTTGGACAGAGTTTTTTGAAGTACATTATTATAAATTATTAAAGGGTCGTCCTATTAAAATTTTTGATCATTTACCCACAGGAATGGGTAGAAAAGAAGTTAGTGACCGTTTGAATAAAATTAGAATGATTCGAAATAGAATTAGTCATAATGAACCCATTTGTTTCAAAGGAACTTTATTGGATTATACCGAAATTGAAGGTGCTTATTTGATTCTTTTGGAACTGATTTCATGGATAAACCCAGAATTAAACATTTGGATGAAGGATTTGAATCAGGTTACGCTAGCTATAACTCAAGCTAAAAGTTTATAAAAGCAAAATCACTTTTCCAAAAACCATTCTACACTTTCCCTTACCTTCGCAAAATGATTAATCCTTATCCATTACCAGAACAATTTATAATTACTGCTTTAACTCAAAAAGGTGTTGAACCTCTTTTGGCCAATGAATTAGAGAATTTAGGTGCAAAAGATATTGAGATAAGAAAAAGTGCAGTGTATTTTACGGGTAATTTGGAATTGCTGTATAAATGTAACCTGCACCTCAGAACCTGTATGCGTTTACTGGTCCCAATATTTGAATTTTCTGCTTTTAATGAAAAGAATTTATACGATGGTATTAAGTCCTTTCCTTGGACAAAATTATTAGATGTAAACGGAACTTTAGCGGTTGATGCTACTGTTCATTCCGATTTTTTTAACCACAGTAAATATGTGGCTTTAAAAACCAAAGATGCGGTGGTTGATTTATTCAGAGAAGAATTTGGCGTTCGTCCGAATGTAGATGTTTACGATCCTGATTTGAGAATACATGTTCATATTTACCACAA
>JBIPMI010000207.1:0-5675 GCA_044369215.1 Bacteroidia bacterium
AACCAACCTGATTTTTTTGGTAAATATTCAATATTAGATTTATTAAAGTTTAACTTAGCATTGCATCCTTCATCAGAATTTAAGGTCATTCCGCTTTTTAACCCGATTATATTTTCTTGGTATTTTACACCAACATATACAACTTTCAAAACCTCTTGTTTAGAATTACCAAATGGTTTTGGTTTTACATCTATTTGTAATTTTTCAATAGAATTCTTTCCTATTATACTCATTTGATATATGCCGGAATAGGTAGGACTAAAAATTAGTGTGTCGCCATTTATAGTGTATTCTTTACTTATTACATCGTTCCTTGTAATTTTAACATATTCAATACTATCACCGTTTAATAGCAATTCTGTTTTATCACCAACTCTCATTTTTGATTGGTTATTTCGAATTCGGAAAGCATTTTTATTTCGGGTATTATCTAATTTTTTTTCAAATTGTGAAAGTAATTTTATTCTCAGTTTTAATTCTTCCATTAAGTTGATTGATAAACTTAATGGAATATGTTTCCACCTCCAGTTTAACCATTTTGTTAATTCTTCATTCTCAATTCCATTATTTAAATCCTCCTTGAATAAATCATAAAACAATTGTTTTGATTGATCATTTTCAGGTAATAACAGAGCCCATTTTTTCAAATCTAAAATGATTTGATACAATTCAATTCCTGAATTACTTTTAATAAAGAATTCATCATTTTGACTAAATGAGTTTGATTCTTTTAGTTTCCGGGTATTTTTATCAAAATTTATAAACTTGATAAAGTTGTCATATACCTTTTCAAAACGAAAGGCTAATTCTTCTAAACTGGCATCTTCATAATTTCCTTCCTGTTTGTTGATATACGTTCGAATATGCTGATTAACCTTTAACCAATCTGAAGGGATTTGTACAATTGAAAGAACCAAAAATATAAGATACATCAAACTAATTAGTTTAAGCCTTAAGTTTTTACTCTTTTTTATTCTAACAAATCTTGCCATTATTTTTCAATAAAAATTGGGGAACCAAATGTCGTTTTAATTCCATCCTTGTTTAATAGTCTTATCTGATCAAAGATAATTGTGCTTCCACCCGGCAAATTATTTGTTAAACCACGAAGTTCATTTCTTAAAAATCTAGTATTACTTTTTAATTTTTTGGTATTTCCATTGGGGTCAATTGTTATGAAATTAAAATTAACAACTTGCCATTCATCGCCAATTGATTCTAAACAATGAGCACTTTTTATAGTTGTTTTATTTCCTATTATATCTTTTAAAACTACCTCTGGTGCGTCTCCTTTTCCTGCAAAAAGGACTCTTTGGTCAATAATTTTATCACCCAATTTAAGATAAACTACAAGTCTTCCTTCCACTAATGGAGTAATAATTAGCTCATCATTTTTTCTTTCAATTTTTGCAGAATTTGAACTAAAGCTAATTTGTTTATTTCTAATACTGTTTTTCTCTAATTTGATGCTAGTTGGCTCATTTATAAAACAGGCAATCTCTTGTTTGTTTTCAAGGAAGCTTGGTTTTGTAGCAATGACCTTTATTTGCTTTTTTATTACTTGTTCCTTTAATCTTGCTATAAGTATTAATTCTCCTGCCTTATTTGCTACCCAATTTACATAATACTCCTTGTCATTATCCTGAAAGACCTCCAGTTTTTTATCATCAATGATAACTTCAGGTTTCATGTTTTGTGGTGATAGAAAGTTAAATCTAACTAAATCTCCAAAATCGAATGTATTATTAAATCCTATAAGAAAGCTTGAATCCTTTTTATGAACTGTTTGAATTTTAATTTTTTTATACATTGATTTCTGAATTCCATCCAGTGCTGAGCTTAAAACAACAGTTTTATAATGTTGAATAATTGAGCCAAAAACACCTGTGGGTGTTCCTTTTACAAATGAATTTTGTTTAGAAGCTAGTGAAGGACCCTTATCTTCAACTAGTCCTAAGTCAATTTCTGTAATTCTGCGTTCTTCATCTGGTAATGTATTAACATAGTTTCTAAGAATATTGTCAATGGAATCAATATTAATACCCATTTCTTCCAGACTTGAAACGAATTTGGTTTCTTTAAGTTCTTCATCTGAATTAATAATATTTACCATGAATTTTTCATGTGATTCTGCAAGTCGATTAATTTGTTCTATAGCTAGTAAAGCTTCTTTTTTTATTAATAAACTCCTCTTGTCGTTTGAATCAACATCTATTAATTGAGATGCTAAATGTTCATTTAATCTTTTTTGAGTTTTTTCTAAAGTAATATACTGTCTGACATATTCACCTGAAGTAGAACTAAAATAAAAGACAATAAAAATTAAATACAAGAATGATAGTTTCTTGAAGTTTAAAGCTTTTGATTTGGGAATTCTAATGGTTGATGCCATTTTTACATTTTTCCTTTTGACAAGAATTCTCTGTATTTAGCATTCATTTTCTGCATATGCTGATTGTATTCATCAAACTGAATATTCAATTCTTCCATTCTTTCATGCATTTGTTTACCCTTGGTGGCACTGGTGCTCATTTCTTTCCTAATTCCCTCCAAAGAACCATTTAATAGTGTTATTTGGTCTGATAATGACTTGATACTTCCGCTGAATTGTTTCATCGCGGCTTGATATGAATCTGTATCCTGTCCATTATTACTTCCTGATTCTGCGTCAGATGTTAATTGCGGAAATACTTTCTCCCAATTGTATTCTTTTTCATCTTCAGTTTTTTCAAATGCTGAAATTAAAAATACCACAGCCTCAATTGATAAACCGGCTATAAATAGTTCATTGGCATAATCCCAGCCTATGAATTTAAACATTGAACCAATTAAAATTACAGCTGCCCCAAAGCCATATATAAAGGTAATTGGATCTATCCTTCCTTTTTTCTGATTCGCCATTATTATTGTCTTAAAATGTGTTCGTTAAAACTGTTCCAATTTTGTTCTTGCTTCTTTAAAGCTCTTTTTATGCCAATTTTAGTTGCTATAAATAGAATAACTAAAAACAGCATTACCCCGATAGTATAATATAAAATTTGGTAAAATAGTTGCTTGTCTAAAGTACTTTTTACTCCCTCAACTGTTTGATTTTGTTCTTTAAACTTTTGCGAGAATTCATCTAAAGTAATATTAATTGCTCTTTCATTTTGAGCTTGTAATTCCAAATTCCTAATTAGTTTCTGATCAATATTATTTGAAATTTCATTTAACTTTATTTCTATTTCAGCATTTCGTTTGCTGAGCGTATGTATTTCTTCCTTTTGGATTTGAATGGTTCGTTTAAGTTTCAAAATCTCATTTGATATTTGCTGTTCGGTCTTTTCTTGCGAAAACCCCAAAACTGATATGAGATTCAGTACTAATAATATCTTTAACTTCATTTTATATATTTTTTACTTATCTGCTTAAAATCAATAAAAAAACAATTTAACCGCTTTGTTTCTTTATTGCAAATTTTTAACAGATTTAGTGATTTATCAGCTCAGTTCTGCATTTTAATTTATTTGGTTGTTTTTATTTTTTTATTGACGTAATCATATTGATAATTGGAGACAAGTTGAATTTAATAAAACCAAGCTTTTTATGTTTTATAATAATTTTTTTGAAGCTATAGTTGCTGCGCGATTTAAGGTAATTGATATTTTATCAAAAGATTGCAATCCTTTGATTGGAAAATGTCTTTCAAGAATTTAAATCCGAATTTTTGGAATTTTTCATTTTTATTTAAGTACGTCTTAAATCAGGATTTTATGTTAAATTCAGATTTAGTTAATTAGTCAATTCTTCCTTAAAAAAATGTTTTAATTAAATGGAAATTTTAAACCAATCTTATTTTTCTGATTTTCCTATTCTTCAAACTTCTAGATTAATTTTACGTAGTTTATCATTAGATGATGCCAATGAAGTTTTTAGAATGAGAGCAAATTCTAGGGTAAATCAATTTATTGGAAGAGAAAATATGCAGGAGGAAAAATCTGCAAATGAATTAATTGAAAGAACCTTAAATGCATATCAAAACAAACAAGCAATTGCATGGGCTGGATTACACAAAGAAACAAATAAGATTATTGGTACTTGTGGTTTGATGTCGATTGAATCAACCAACAGAAGAGCTGAAATAGGAGGGGAGATGTGGGTTGATTATTGGGGTAAGAACTTGGCAATTGAAGCTGTAACTGCAATTGTTAAATTTGGATTTCAAAACTTGAATTTACATGCTATTGAAGCAAAGGTTTCACCATTAAACAAAGGTGCAATCGCGATTTTAATAAATTTAGGTTTTCAGCAAGAAGCCTATTTTAAAGATAGATTTTTTCATAAGGGAAAATACAATGACTTAGCAGTTTACACTTGTTTTAATTTGAAAAGGTAATTAATTCTTAAATTTACTTTAGTCAAGTATTAAACATTTGAAAATAAATATATTTGAAAAAACAAGACTATGAAACATTATTTTACCTCATTAATTTTAATTATTATTTTAGGTTCATTTCAATTAAAAGCATCCCACTATATGGGCAGCGAAATGACTTATACTAGAGTAAATGCAACTACAATCAATGTAAAACTAAAGTTATACAGAGATTGTTCTGGAATTGGATTGTGTGGATGTCCAGCTGGACCATTAAATACTTCATGCACAATAAATGTGACATTATATGGAAGGACTAGCACTTGTAACAATACAAATTTTGGAACTACTGCCCTAAGTATTGTTCCTGGAGCAGGAGTGGTAGATGTAATTCAATTATGTTCTCAAGCAGGTGCAACAAATTGTTCAAACTGCGGAACTAAAACTCCTGGCTCATATAATCCTGCTGCCGAAATTTATTCTTTCCAAGGAAATATTAGTTTGGCTTCTGTACCAGCTTCGTGTAATACATTAGCTGTTGGTTTTTCTGAATGTTGCAGAACCTCCTCAATAACAACTTTAAATGTTCCTTCTTCACAAAATTTTTATACAGAATTAGTTTTTGATAAAAGATATTCAAACACAAGTCCAAGTTTTATAAATAAGCCACTTGCTTCTGTCTATGCAGGAAAAGACGTTTATTACAATATTGGTGGATTTGATCCTGATGGGGATTCGATATCCTATGAAATGGTTTCAATTTTAATTGCTCCAAATGTTAATGCTAGTTATTCAGCTCCATATTCTGCTCTTGTTCCATTTCCATATTTGGGTGTTCCAAGTCAAAATAATAACTACCCTTTTGGCATTAGTTTTAATTATGCTACAGGTGATTTAAGATTTAGACCAATGGGAATTTTTAATGCTCCAATTGCTATAATGATAAAAGAATGGAGAAAAGATTCTACCAATACATGGGTTAATATATCTGGAGTTCGTAGAGAAATGTTAATCATGACTAGAAATAGCATAGTTAATAATTCATTACCCTGGATAAGAACCTATGATTTAAATACACAATCAACGGTAACACAACCTTTGTTGAATTATACCATTAATGCGGGACAACAATTATGTTTTGTAGCGGTTGCTTCTGACTCAACTGATACAACAAATTTAACATGGAATGCACCTCCTGATTTAACGACATTGGGGGCTAATTTAATTCCTATGTATACACCATCAACAAGAGCACTTAACGGACCTAAAAAAGATTCTATGTTGTTTTGTTGGATACCACCTGTAAGTGCAGCTCGCAAAG
>JBIPMI010000208.1:0-5667 GCA_044369215.1 Bacteroidia bacterium
CTGCCTGAAAGATTTAGTCGCATCCACCTGAAATATAAAACACCTGCTTTTTCAACCATCATCACCGGAATTCTGGTTGCTGTTCCTGCCCTGTTTATGAACTTAAAGGAAGTAACTGATTTAAGCAGCATCGGAACCTTATTTGCCTTTGTAGTAGTTTGTGCTGGTGTTTTGAGAATGGAAAGTCACAAAAACGAATACCATGCGGGTTTCAGGGTTCCGTATTACAATGGCAAATGGATAGTTCCGGTTTTAACAATCATTGCTACATTGGCTTTGTTCTTATTTAGAACCGATGATTTTCTGGGCTTTTTTACAAGCGAAAATCTCCTTCATAAATTACCTTTTTATGCCTTCCTGATTTTGGTTGTGGTGATGAATTATTTCACTTTTAAAAACAACTATTCATTGATTCCGGTATTGGGTTTATTTGGTAATTTTTACCTTATGACAGAACTCGGAGTATCAAACTGGATGGGCTTTTCTATTTGGTTGATTTTTGGTCTAATCATTTATATCCTTTACGGTAATAAGCATAGTAAAGCTAGGATGAAATTAGCTTAAGTTTGGTTGTTTAGGATACTTTACTCTTAAAAATGCAATTTAATCATCCATTTAAGTACGTTTTTCCCAGAAATGGTTTTGAGTTAATAGATGTGTGGTTTTTATGCATTAATGCAAAAATCAACTTTCCTAAAAATCTAAGGCATTCCTTAATCGCTTCTTTTCAAACGAATTACTAGAATTAAAAATTGGAGTTTAAAATGGGAAATTATGTCCCTTTTTTCTCCTGCAAAAAACTAGTATTTCCTTGAAAACACTGGTGAAAACCTAAAATAATTCTTTGTCCAATCTTCTCTAAAGGTACTTTTGCAATTTGCCTAAATCAGTTTATGGTAATCCATAAAATTCGCTCTGAATTTTACCTTTTTAAAAAGTAGTCTGAATTTGCTTACCTAATTCAGATGTCCCTTTTAATCTATTAAAATTTATAATAATGGAAAATGACCCTTATGAAGATATTTTTCAAATCATAACGAATTTTAACAAATCAATAGAAAGCCTCTTGCCTGCATTAGAAGCAGAGGTAAATGATTTAATTAAATCTGGTTACAAAGAGCGAAATAGTATTGAACAAACTCTAGATACTTTATTGTCATTGGTTAATATGGGATTTGCTGAAAATCTGTTTTTGCGCTTATTGGATTATTATAAAACCATCGATGAAGAGGGTGCAGCATTTTATTGGAACGAATACGATAATCATGAATAATAAATCTCAATACAATCCACGGATTCATAATAGAAGGTCTATTCGTTTAAAAGGATATGATTATTCGAAGGAAGGTTTGTACTTTATTACATTCTGTTGTCAAAATCGAGCAAATTTGTTCGGTGAAATAATCACCGTCGGTGCAGATCTAAATGTCGGGGCAGACCTAGGTGTCTGCCCAAATGAAGGCAGACACGGAGGTCTGCCCGAACCGGGGTCGAATCAATCAGGAGGTAGACACGGAGGTCTACCTCGACCAGGGAAATTCGGAGAAATGGTCCTAAACGACGCAGGAAAAATGATTGAAAGATGGTATTATGAATTAGAAAATAAATTTCCATATATCAAATGCCATGAAATGATTGTTATGCCAAATCATTTTCATTGTATTCTAGAAATAATTCCCGTCGGGGCTGACCTTCGTGTCTGCCCAAATGAGGGCAGACACGGAGGTTTGCCAGAACAGGAATTGGGCAGACACGAAGGTCTGCCTCAACGAGAATTGGGTTCTAAATTATCTTCTGCAATCCAATGGTTCAAAACAATGACGACAAACGAATACATACGTGGCGTTAAAAGCTTGAATTGGCAATCGTTTGACCGCAGATTGTGGCAGCGTAATTATTGGGAGCATATTATTCGTAATGAACAGGCCTATGATAGAATTTCTAATTATATCAAAAGAAATCCTTCAAAATGGGCTGAGGACCAATTGTTTTCGAAACGAAAAACAAAATAGCTAAATCCCTTGTCGATTTGTTCATTTTAAGCCTAATCATAAAATCAAATAAATCTAACAAGTTGCTAAAATTTCAGCCGGATTTTTAAACCAGAACCCGCAGCTGAAAAGGGTGAATATCTAAAAGCCAACTTATTGGTGGTTTTAATCTGATTGAATTTCAATCGCTTTTCTGTCCCGTTCAAAGCAAGAAAATTCCATTTCGTCAAACTTTTTGTGTGTAATGGGCTTTAATAGTTCAAATTCGCAGTAAAATTCAAATTCTCATAGCGCTGAAGAATTTGGTTTCCATCACTTTTATGAAAAAAATACTCTTACTATCCTTAGTCCTGATTTCCTGGCTCAGCCAAACATCGGCTCAGGAAAAAAAATTCAGCATCTCCGGTGAAATCAATGATGCTAAAAACGGCGAAGAACTAATTGGTGCCTCCGTTTCTGTTCCTGCCCTTAAACTTGGTGTCGCAACCAATGCTTATGGATTCTATTCATTGAGTCTTCCTGCTGGTACTTATGAAATCGAAGTTAGTTACCTGGGTTATGTTACCGAAAAGAAATCGATTAATCTCAACCAAAACCTAAAACAAAATTTCGAACTGAAGGAAGATAAAAAAGACCTAAAAGAACTTTTGATAAAGGCTGATAAAGTAGACAAAAGCAATTTTGAGTCGAACAAAATGAGTGTGGTGAAACTCGATATCAAACAAGTAAAAAAGATTCCTCTTTTATTGGGTGAAGTTGATATCATTAAAGCCATTCAATTGCTTCCTGGTGTTCAACAAGCCGGCGATGGTAGCACACTTTTCACTGTTCGTGGTGGTAATATCGACCATAACCTAGTTTTATTAGATGAGGCTGTGGTTTACAATCCTTCACACGTTTTGGGTTTCTTCTCGGTTTTTAATGGTGATGCAATTAAAGATTTTGAAATCTATAAAGGTGGAATTCCTTCTCAATACGGTGGTCGTTTGGCTTCTGTTTTAGATGTAAGAATGAAAGATGGTAACAGCAAAAATTTCGGTGTTTCAGGCGGAATTGGTTTGCTTTCATCGAGATTAACTGTTGAAGGTCCGATTGTAAAAGACAAAGGTTCATTTATGATTTCAGGCAGAAGAAGTTATTTCGATATTTTCTTCCCTTTTACAGAACAAACAAAAGATGCTACGGCTTATTTCGGTGACATCAATATCAAAGGTAATTATCAGCTTACAGAAAAAGACAAAATTTTTGTTTCAGGTTATGCCGGTAGAGACAAATTAGGTTTTGGAGAATTCTTCGGTTTCGGTTGGGGAAATTATACAGGAACACTACGTTGGAACCATATTTTCAACAACAAACTTTTTGTAAATACCAGTTTGGTTTACAGTAAGTACGATTATGGATTCGACTTAAACATTTCTGATAACCTGAATTTTAGACGTTCGAATTTTATCAACGATTACAATTTAAAAATTGAAGGTAATTATTTCATCTCTCCTCAAAGCAGCTTGAAGTTTGGTACCAAACAAACCTATTACAAATTCGATCCGGGAATCAGAACAAAAATTACTGCAGAATCTATTGTTCCTGAAGAAGCATTGCCTTCAAAAAGAGCTTTTGAACAAAATTATTTCATCAGTCATAGCTACAAATTCAATTCTCGTTTAAGCACAGAATATGGTGCGAGACTATCAGTTTTCTCTAATATTGGTGAAGGAAGAAGCATTAATTATGCAGGAGGAAGTCCTACTTACATCGAAAATGGTTTCGTAAAAGAAGCAGCTAAAGATGCAACAAATCCTTATACCAACTATGCTTCTGGCGAGGTTTACAACACCAATTATGGTTTCGAACCAAGATTGGCTTTTACTTATTTGGCTGATGCAAGTAGCTCCATCAAAGCTTCGTACAATAGAATGTTTCAGTACATGCATTTGATTCAGAATGTAACAGCTTCAACCGGACAAGAATTCTGGACTCCAACCGATAAACATATCAAACCACAAATGGCAGATCAGGTTGCTTTGGGATATTTCAGAAATTTTAGAGACAATGTAATTGAAGCAAGTGTAGAGGTTTATTATAAGTGGATGAGCAATACCGTAGAATTGAGAGATGGCGCAGATATTCAGTTTAATGAAGCCATTGAAGCGCAGGTTTTAGCAGGAAAAGGTCGCTCTTATGGAGCAGAGTTTTTCTTAAGAAAACAAACAGGTAGAACTACAGGCTGGATTAGTTATGCTTTGTCAAAATCAGAAAGACAAAACGATTATATAAATAGTGGTGAGTGGTACGATTTCCGTTTCGACAGAAGACATTATTTGACTTTGGTATTAAGTCATGATATCACAGAAAGGCTTTCAATAAGTGGTAACTTTGTTTATGCAACGGGAGAGGCTTTTACTATTGCATCTCAAAGGTACAAGTTGTTCAATTCAGAAGAAGCTACCATTCAATACAGCAACAGAAATGCTGCAAGAATGCCGGCTTACCACCGTGCGGATGTTTCAATTACTTGGAGCAGAAAGAAAATTCCCGGAAAAGTTTATAAAAACGAGTCGAATTGGGTAGCTTCTGTTTACAATGTTTATGGCAGAAAAAATGCTTATACATTAAGCTACGACAATGACAATAACGGAAATCCGATTGTTCAGAAATGGTACCTGTTCACTTTTGTTCCATCAATCACTTACAATTTTAAATTCTAATTTAACATGAAAAAGTTTTTTAATACCATAGTTTTGGGTTCTACCTTGATTTTTGGCTTAAGTTCATGCCAGGAAAAAATTGATATTGATGTTCCGGGCGGCGAGCCAAAATTGGTAATTGAAGCTGAAGTAAACAGCGATGAAACCATTGGTTCTTATGTAAAACTGAGTTTGTCATCAAATTATTTTGGCCCGACTGAATATCCGCAAGTAAAAGAAGCAGAAGTTACTATTAACGGTGTTCCTTTTGTTATGGCTGATGATGGTTTGTTCTTACCACCTTCAGGTTATAAAGGCTATCCTGATTCTACCTATAATTTGTTGGTGAAATACAATGGTCAAAACTATACTGCAACTTCCAAATTAGAACCGATGTTTAGGGTTGATTCTTTCTTTCAGGTTTTTAAACCAAAAGAAGGTTTTATTCCGGAAGGTTATAGCATAAGTTACAGTGGATTTGATTCACGTCAACCAATTAAATACACTTATTTTCAATTAGGTTCTGTAAGTAAGGCAACAAACATGGATTCTCTTGAAAATGGTTTGGTATTGTTTGATAACTCTGTAACTCCAATAAACAGACAATATGAATTTGAGTTACCATTTACTCGTTACGAATCGGGTGATAGACTTTTTTTCATTTTCAGGTCATGCGATAAGGCTATGTATGATTTATTAAATGAATACAATAACCAAAATTCAGGTGCTCCGGGTCCGTTTCAAACACCGCCAACTAATTTACCTACCAATTTAAAAGGTGGTGCTTTAGGTTATTTCGCTACTTATGATTACAAAAGATTCGACTACACTGTAAAATAGTTTTTTAACTTTTTGTTTAGATTATCGGAAGTTTATTTGCGTTAAAGTCGATTAGATTTGTACGCATATGAGCTTCCGATATTTTTTTTGCCTGATTTTAAGCCTGAATCTCCTTGTAGCTAATGCACAAACAGATTCTACAGAAAACGATC
>JBIPMI010000209.1:0-5598 GCA_044369215.1 Bacteroidia bacterium
AAATTTTGCAGGGTCGAATTTTTGATTCACGTCGCCCCACCATACGGTGTTTTCGGTTTTGCTATCGTTTACGCTGAATTTGTCTTTTGGAGAACGACCGGTAAATTCGCCGGTATCTGCCATTAATGCGCCTGTATCGTTTAATACGCCTTCACCATTTATGATGGCATGACGAACTAATTCTGCAGGGCTAAGGTTTAAATGAGCTTTAGAAGCTGAGCTCAATACCTTTTCAACAATCTCGTTTGTTTTCATTGTCAGGGTTTTGTATTCGTTGGTGGGCAAAAATAAGCTTTACTTTGGCTATTACCAATTGAAAGCAATAACTTTAGCAAAAATTAGTGCAAATTCATCTGAAAAAAATGAGTAAAATCAGTCTTGATTCGCAGCAAAAAAATCTTGATATTGGCGAAACTTTTTGTGTCATATTTTGTTTCAATCCCAATGTTTCGTAAGTCGCTCATCCAACTTTTAATCAAATTTGCAGAATCTTCTGATGAAAAATTCAATTATTTTGAATTTTCCCAAGATTCACTTTATCCTAACGATAACAAATCTGATGATTTAAATTCCTTCCTAACTCAATTTCGAGAAATTGCTGATTCTGCCAAGTATCATTTTGATATAAGATTGATGAAAGCTTCTGAATTTGAGAGATTTGTGACAAATTTGAGTTTCCCGATAGTTGCTTTCTCCAAGGATTCAAATTCTCTTAAACCTCTGTTGTTTTCTCCTGCTATCAAAAAAGAAATTGTATGCACTCAGTTCAATATGCTTGAGGGCGTTTCTACTTCCAAAATAATTAGTTCACTTGATGTAACTAACTTATGCAAAAATTTAAATGATTTAATAACCCAGAATTTTTTCAATGAAGATTTTGAAAAAGAATCAACTCAAGGCAGTCCGGATGATTTTATTCTTTTTCTAAGTGGATTTAAAATTTCTAATATGGATGATAAAAAACCTGCAAGACCCAAAACACCCTACAAACGATTTCTTGAATTAATAAAATCAGAGAAGAAAGATATTTATTCCATTTACTTTTTTGCGATTTTAGTTTCATTGATAACTTTAAGTATTCCTTTGGGTATTCAAGCAATTATTGGTTTGATGTCGGGGGGCTTATTACTTGAATCTGCAATGGTACTTATATTTTTAGTCATTATTTCTACTTTAGCATCAGGCTGGTTACAAGTGCAGCAACTGGCTTTGGTTGAGATTTTACAACAAAGAATTTTTGCCAAAACGGCTTTCGATTTTTCGTTTCGAATTCCTCGTATTAAGTCAGAAGCACTTTCACAACAATACACACCGGAGATTGTAAACAGGTTTTTTGATGTGGTGAATGTTCAAAAATCTTTACCCAAAATTTTAATCGATTTTACTTCAGCTTTAATACAAATTGGTTTTGGTTTAATTTTGCTTGCATTTTACCATCCCTACTTTATTGTATTTGGATTCATTGTTTTGTGCGTAGTTTCTTTGGTTTTTGTATTTACAGGCAAAGAAGGCTTAGAGTCAAGTATTAATGAATCTAAGTATAAATATAAATTAGCTTTTTGGTTAGAAGAATTAGGTCGTTCCGTTCATGCTTTCAAAATGACAGCCTACCATGGTTTACCCATCAATAAAACAGATAAAATTTTAGATAAGTATTTGTATTATAGGAAAAAACACTTCAAGGTTCTTGTAAAACAATTTGCAGCAATCATTGCTTTTAAAACTATAATAACTGCTGGTTTACTTATTCTTGGCGGTTACTTGGTTTTTTCAAAAAAGATAAGTTTAGGACAGTTTGTTGCTTCTGAAATTATTATTTTATTAGTTGTTAGTTCTGTGGAAAAAATCATAAGCAATATTTCCAGTGTTTACGATATGTTAACGGCTATAGATAAATTGGCTACAGTGTCTGATCTGCCGCTTGAAAGTAGCGGAGGAAGAAGCGTTACAGATATAGTTTCCAAAGAATCTTTCGAACTAAAATTGTCAAAAGTAAGTTTTACCTATCCCGAATGTAAACATAGTAGTTTAAATGAAATTAGTTTTCAAATATCAAAGGGTGAAAAAGTATGCATTTGCGGTTATAATGATAGTGGTAAATCTACATTGGTTAAAATTATCTCTGGTGCTTATGAATCGTTTTCAGGTGCTATTAGTTTGAATGGAATTTCATTACGTGAATTAAATTTAAACAGTTACAGAAGCTTAATATCGGATGTTGGTAATTCTTCTGATTTATTTGAAGGTAGTATAGAGGAGAATATCTCAATGGGGAATTCAACTATTCCTTTTAAAGATATTTTGAATGCTTGTGAATGGGCAGGATTAAAAGATTTTATTTCTAATCTTGAAGAAGGTTTAAAAACACAATTAGCCCCTGCAGCTGCAAATTTTCCATCAAGTATTGCAAAAAAAATTCTATTGGCAAGAGCTTATTTAACAAAGCCTTCTTTATTAATGTTAGATGAAATGTTTTATCAAGTACAGCGGCATGAAAAACAAAGAATTTTAGATAATCTTTTTAAGGAAAAAGACATGGCTCTTATTGTTATTACCTCACTTCCAGAGGTTATGGAAAGGTGTGATAAAATTTATATCATGCAGTCTGGAACATTCATAGACCAAGGAAATTATGCTAGTCTAAAAGATCGTGCTTCACTTCGTTTTTTAATCAATCAATAAGTTTTTTTTGTCATGAAAGAATTGTTAGAAAATGAATTCAGGTCTTTAAAATTGGTTCAAACACCCAAAAGGTATACTACTATTAGAAACTACCTTATAGGACTCTTTATCATATTAATTTTAATACTCTTTTTACCTTGGCAACAAAACGTACAGGGTAAAGGTAAATTAACTCCTTATCGGCCACAGGACAGACCTCAATCTGTGCCATCAGTTATTGGTGGAAGAATTGAAAAGTGGTTGGTGCAAGAAGGTCAGTTTGTTAAAAAAGGTGATACGCTTGCAGTAATTAGTGAGGTAAAAGAAAAGTTTTTCGACCCACAATTACTAGGTAGAACTTCTTCTCAGATTATAAATAAACAAGATGCGGTTAAAGCTAAAATGGATAAAATCCAAGCCGGAGAAAAACAAGTTGGTGCTTTAAAGGATGGGTTGAAATACAAAATTCAACAAACCAAAAATAAAGTGAAACAGATGCGTTTTAAGGTTGAAGCTGAAAGAGCAGGCTATGAAGCTGCAAAGGTTTCTCAAAGGTTGGCTCAAGACCAATACAAACGATTGGAAGCGCTTTATAATAAAGGTTTAGCTTCATTAACTGAATTGCAAAATAGAAACAATAAAACTCAGGAAGCCAATGCAAAATTGGTTGAACAAGAGAATAAGTTTAATTCAGTGCAAAATGAGTTAATCAATGCTGAAATTGAATTGAATTCAGTAGAGGCTGATTACCTGGATAAGATTTCAAAAGCAGAATCTTCAGTGAATGAAACTGCAGGTGAAATTTTTGAGTCACAAGCAGAAATTTCAAAAATGCGAATTGAATTGTCAAATCTTGAAATGCGTTCCGGTTTCTATGTGATTCGGGCGCCTCAAGATGGTTTTATTGTAAAGGCTTTGCGTTCAGGTATCGGTGAAAATATTAAAGAAGGTGAAACGCTTTTAACTATTATGCCTGCAAATGCGCAAATGGCTGTAGAGTTATATGTGAGACCAATGGATTTACCACTAATGAATCTGGGAATTAAAGTACGTGTGCAGTTTGATGGTTGGCCTGCTTTGGTTTTTTCAGGTTGGCCAAATGTTGGGGTTGGTACTTTTGGTGGTGTAGTTGCTGCCGTAGATAAAGTTAATTCTGCTAATGGAATGTTTAGGGTTTTGGTTACTCCCGATCCTGATGATGAACCTTGGCCAGATCAAATTAGAGCAGGTGGTGGAGTTTATGGTTGGGCAATGCTGAAAAGCGTGAGAATTTGGTATGAACTATGGCGTGAATTTAATGGCTTTCCTCCTGAATACATTAGTGAATTGGAAGCTGCTACAGCTAAAGCAGATTCTAAGTCTGAAGCAAAATCAGATTCAAAAGATATGGAGGATAAAAAATGAAACTAAAGTTTTTTGTTTTCTGTTTTCTGTTCTCAATTTTTCAGTTTCAGGTTTATTCCCAAGACTCAAGTTTTTTGAGTTTTTACAAGTTTTATGATTTGGTTCTGAAAAATCATCCAGTTGCAAAACAAGCTGGTTTATTGCCCGAAATGGCAAGAAATGAAATCAGAACGGCAAGAGGAAGTTTCGACCCCGTGATTCAAACAGGAATAGATAATAAAACAACAAAAGGTGTAAATTCATACAGCTATTTTGAACCTCAGATTAAAATTCCAACCTTAATTGGTTTAGACTTCAAAGCTGGTATGGACCAAAGTAGTGGAATCTCCGTAAGTCCTGAAGCTGGTAAGTTTGACCCACTTACAGGAGGTACTCAAAATGTAAACTATCAACTTCTTTATGCTGGAGTTAATTTACCTGTACTTAGAGGCTTAATTACCGACCAAAGAAGGATTGGTTTAAGACAAGCAGAATTGCTTTCTCAAATGAATCAGGCAGAACAAATTAAGGTTGTAAATAAATTATTTATTTCAGCATCAAAAGAGTTTTGGAACTGGCAATCGGCTTATCAGAAGAATATCTTAATGGTGAAAAATTTCGAGTTAGCATCGATAAGATTAAACTTTATTAAAAACCGAATTCTTGGTGGTGAAGAAAAACCTATTGATTCTGTAGAAGCTTGGACGGAATTAAAACGACGTGAAGTAATGTTAACAGAATCTAACATGGACTTACTAAACGCCCGAATTTCTTTATCAAATTATTTGTGGGATGAGGAAAATAATCCCATTCAAATTGCAGATTTTGTAAGGCCATCTTCGCAAGGAAATGAGATTATGTTATTAAGCAAAGATTCATTGGCAGGATTGCTGGCTTTTGCAGAAAATTCACATCCTGAGGTAAGAAAATTGAGTTTAAAAATTAACCATTATCAATTCGATAGAAAATTAGCTCTTGAAAACTTGAAGCCTCAATTGAATCTGGAATATTATCCATTTCAAACTTATACAAATGGAAGTGAAGACGTAGTACCCGGATTGTTTTCCAAGAACTATAAATTCGGTATGACATTTTATTCCAGTTTATTTTTAAGAAAAGAAAGAGGTAAACTTCAACTAACCAATTTGAAAATTAAAGACAGCGAATTAGAGTTTCAACAAGGTAGGAGAGAAGTAGTGAATCAGGTTTTACTTGCTTATAATGAAATGGATAATTTCAGGCAATTGGTGCTCATTCAAAGAGATTTAGTCATCAATGCAACACTATTACGTGATGCAGAAGAAATTCGTTTTGAAGCAGGTGAAAGCTCTTTGTTTTTAGTCAACCAAAGGGAAAGAACATTGATTGAAGCCCAAGCAAAATTGGTTGAATTAGAAGCCAAATATGCCCAATCGAAAAACAATTTGCAATTCGTATCGGGAAGAAGCATTTAAGACGGCTTTTGGCTTTTTGCTGTTGGCTTTTGGCAGGATTGTAAAAGCCTAAATTACGTTGACCGCTTTTAACTATTGGGGAGAGTAATGATTGATTTTT
>JBIPMI010000210.1:0-5580 GCA_044369215.1 Bacteroidia bacterium
AAAAAGCCAGTCCGCAAACTACAGCTTCATATGTGCATGAAGGATTAAACATTAATATTAGTTATTGCCAACCTGCAGCAAAAGGCAGGGTAATTTTTGGAGATGAACAAGCTGGAGCTCTTCAACCTTATGGACAATATTGGAGAGTTGGAGCCAATGAAGCAACAACAATTGATATTAGTGGTCCTATTAAAATTAATGATAAAGAATTAAAAGCGGGCAAATATGCTTTATATGCATACCCAGGCGCTACAACCTGGACAATCTGCTTTAATTCAGACTGGGATAGATGGGGTGCCACTGAACCTGATCCTAAAAATGATGTGTTTAGAACTGAAATTCAGGCAAACAATATTGCCCCAATGCAAGAATTATTTTTAATCAATTTTGATAAAATAGATTCAACAGGTACAGCATATTTAAATTTACATTGGGATAAAACCTTAATAAAAATTCCATTCTCAAAAAATATTCAATAGCAATGAAGCTCAAAAACCGGATTGCAGAAATCAGGTCAAAAAAGGATGTTAATTTATTAGTTTCAGAAATTGAAAACAATCCTCAAATGTTGGAGGGATTATTGATGCTTCTCGAAGAAAGAAAAACCAGACAAAGCATGTATACCTCCTGGGTTTTATCTCATACAGCAGAAAGTTCTCCTGAATTAATTTCACCATTTGCTCAACAAATTCTAGTATTATTTAAGAATTCCCCTCATACAGGAGCAAATAGGAATTTAATGAGATGTTTTATGGAAATTGATGTTCCTGAAGATATCATGAGTCCTTTAATTGACCAATGTCTGGAATTTATCAATGACCCTATTCAACCGGTTGCTGTAAAAGCTTTTAGTATTCAATCTTTTGCAAGAATTGTAATTAAAATGCCGGATTTGGCCAATGAACTAAAATTAGCAATGGCGCATATTCATCTTTTAAACTCACCTGCCTTGAATAGCACATCTAAAAAAGTAAGATTGATGATGAAGAAAAATAATATCCCATTTTAAATTTCATGTAAATCAACTTTACAGATAATTAATTGAAACTTAAATTTACCAAAACTAAAAAAATGAATAAAAAACTACTTACTACAATTGGAGTAGCTGCTCTATTAGTTGGAACAGCTGCAATGTTAGAAGACAAAATCAAAGGAATCGATTCAGCTGCAATCGATAAAAATGTGAATCCGGGCGAAGATTTTTATCGTTATGCAAATGGTAACTGGATAGCAAACAATCCCGTTCCTTCAACAGAATCTAGGTGGAGCAGTTTTAATATTGTTTCTGAAAGAAATAATGAAACTCTTCGTCAAATTCTTGAAGAAGCTGCCTCTGATGTAAAAGCTCCAGCTGGTTCTACCAAACAGAAAGTTGGTACTTTTTATAGAATTTATATGGATACTTTAAAGAGAGACCAACAAGGAAGTGCTCCTGTTAAACCTCTTTTCGATAAGATTAATTCTATTTCATCAAAATCTGATTTGATTAAAGTTGTTGCTGATTTTCATAAAAAAGGAATCAGAGGTTTTTTTAATTTTTATATTTCTCAGGATTTAAAAAATTCAACTTCATATATTGTTTATGTTTCTCAAGGAGGATTAGGATTACCTGATAGAGATTATTATACCAAAACTGATAAAAAATCAGAAGAAACCAGAACGGCTTATTTAGCACATGTCACAAAAATGACTGAGTTATTTGGCATGTCAACTGAAGGTTTTTCAACAACTATCCTGAAAATTGAAACTGATTTGGCAAACAAATCAATGACAAGAACCGAAAGACGCAACCAAGAAAAACAATACAATAAGCGTTCATTTAATCAATTTAATGCTGATTTTACTAACTTAGAATTTAGTAATTATTGCAAATTAACAGGAGTAGCAAAATTCGATAGTTTAATTGTTTCTCAGCCTGAATTTTTCAGTAACCTGAATAATATGATTGCAAATTATTCTTTAGAAGATTTGAAAGCATATTTAAAATGGAATGTAATGAATACTTCAGCAGGATACTTAGGAACTGCATTTGAAAAACAAAATTTCGCTTTTTATGGTACAGTTTTAACAGGTACTAAAGAGCAAAAACCAATGTGGAAAAAGGGAATCAATGCTGCAAATGGAATTGTTGGTGAGTTATTAGGTCAATTATTTGTAGAAAAATCATTTTCTCCTGAATCTAAAAAGAGAGTAAATGAAATGGTTGATAATATCATGGCTGCATTTAAAATTAGATTAACTCAACTTGATTGGATGAGCGAACCTACAAGAATCAAAGCATTAGAGAAACTTGCAAGCTTCACCAAAAAATTTGGATATCCTGATAAATGGACTGATTTCAGTAAATTAGAAATTAAAGAAGATTCATATATCCAAAACTACTTTAGATCCGCTGAATTTGGTCATCGCGACATGGTTTCGAAACTTGGAAAACCAATAGATAAAAACCGTTGGGGAATGTTCCCTCAAACTGTAAATGCTTACTACAATCCTACTTTGAATGAAATCGTTTTTCCTGCAGCAATTATGCAACCACCGTTTTTCGATGCTCAAGCTGATGATGCGGTAAATTATGGAAGTATTGGTGCAGTAATCGGACATGAATTAACGCATGGATTCGATGACCAGGGAAGTAAATATGGTGCAGATGGAAATTTAAAAAGCTGGTGGACGCCTGAAGATAGAAAACTGTTTGAAGCAAAAACAAAAAAACTGGTTGATCAATACAATGCATTTTTTGTAGCTGATAGTCTTCATGTAAATGGCGAATTGACTTTAGGAGAGAATATTGCAGATTTAGGTGGATTAACCATTGCTTATGAAGCATACAAGATGCATTTAACAAAAAATCCTTCTAAAATTGAAAATGGATATACTCCTGAACAACGATTTTTCCTTGGATTCGCACAAGTTTGGAAAAATACAGTACGTCCGGAAGCATTAAGACAATTAATTTTAACCGATCCACATTCACCTGGAGAATTCAGAGTTTTAGGTCCTTTAAGCAATATGCCATCATTTTATGAAGCTTTTGGCGTACAAAAAGGTCAAAAAATGTATAAATCTGACGAAGAAAGAGCCAATATCTGGTAAAAAAATATTTATTTTGAATTGATTTAGAAGCCGGAAATTCCGGCTTCTTTTTTTTAATCTAAAATCATGAAACTATTTAAACTATCCTTTATTCTTTGGACTGTAGTTTTATTCAGCTCCTGTGGCAAAAAAATCATTGATTACGTTCCTTTAAGTATCGACAATACACTTGGAGAACAAGCTGATTACCAATTTAGCAATGGTCAGATTGGAATGGTGCTGAGTCCGGAAGATTATCCTGAATCTTACGAGCATCTAAACAGGATAAAAGATAAAATTCTTGAATCAGGAAATGTAAAACACAAAGAAGATTTTCCCTGGGAAGTACGGATTATTCATGATGATTCGGTTTTAAATGCTTTTTGTATTCCCGGTGGATATATTTATGTTTATACTGGCATCATTAAATACTTAGACTCTGAAGATGCTTTAGCAGGCGTTTTAGCTCATGAAATAGCTCATGCCGACCTTAGACATGGAACATCCCAAATGTTACAGAATTTAGGAATTGGATTCGTTTTGCAATCTATATTGGGAATTGACAATTCAAGTCTATTGAATTTAGGCGTAAACTTAATTGGATTATCATTTAGCAGGGCCGATGAGAGTGATGCTGATATGAATTCTGTAATCTACCTCTATCCTACTGAATATGATGCCAGAGGTGCTAAAATTTTCTTTGAAAAAATTCAAAAAGACGATAAAAATCCCGGCATTCCTGAATTTATTTCAACACATCCTGATCCAGAAAATCGAGTTGAAAAAATTGTTAAAAAATGGAAAGAACTGGGAGGTAAAAAAGGAAAGAAATTTGTTGGAGAATATTCTGATTTTAAAAATAGCTTACCCTAAAGTTTAGATTTTAGATTTGGGATCTAGGATTTGATAATTGATAATTTTTGGAAATCCATTTTGAGTAAAATCAGAATGGTTTTTTTTTGCAATTACTTCAAATCTTCTTGATTCGAAATTACATAGAAGTTAACTATCGCTAGTTAGTTTCCTAATTAGGGAAAATGCCCTGTTTTAGGAATAAATCCCAAATAATTCAAAAATCAAAGCTGACAATTAGTCAATAAGGCTTATGCAGTTAAGTGAATTTAAATGTATATATAAATCTATATATCAATAAATTACAAATGCATATCTATATTAAACTTTAGATATAATTGATTCTTTCAATTCGGTTAGTTTATTCTGAATTGCTAAAGCACCTTGCTTATTCCTTCCTAACAGCTGGTCTAAGTCACTTAAGTAGCTGATTTCCTTGAATAAAAGCTGGTGATAATCCATTACTTGTTGTAGATATTGTACCTGTAACTGCAATTCATTTTGCATTTGCTCAAATTGCTTTATTTCCGGTTCAAAGTCGGGTTTAGTTGCTGCATCTCTATACATCTCTCCATTGCCCAGAATGAGCCAATCAGGGGATATATCAGGAAAGCGACTCAATAACCTTTGTATAAGTTCCAGACCAGGTTTATTCCTACCAGAACTAATATGTGTCAATACAGGCAATGAACTATCTAAAGCCAGTGCAAATGATGATTTACTCATTTGTTTATGCTCCATTACACTTAACACTCGTTTATTTAACTCATCCATCTAATTTACTGATTTACAATTGGTATATACAAATGTAAAACAAAGAATTAACATTTCTATACATGAAAAACATTTGTTTATCACTTGCTCAAACATTTGTTTACCTGCCTATTGAAGCTTTTGTAACAGTCTTATGTCGTAAATAACTCATTTTCAATATTTTAAACATTTGTTTTGCTACATCTTATACATATGTTTATGGCTTTATTTACTCATGTAAACATGACAATTAGACTCAAAACAATCCCCTATTTAATTGTTTAATAGGTAATGAAATTATCTAAGACTCTTCAAACAGTAACAATCATCCCTCGCCCATTATCAGAGGTATTTGAATTCTTTAGTAAAGCTGAAAACCTTAATGAGCTTACTCCTCCTGAATTAAGTTTCAAAATTCTAACTCCAACTCCTATTTTAATGAAGGAAGGAATTCATATCAAATACAGAATTGCCCTAGCTGGTATTCCTATGTTTTGGAAAACTTTAATAAGTAAATGGAATCCTCCCTACGAATTTGTTGATGAGCAGCTGTCAGGTCCATATACAATTTGGCACCATAGACATACATTTGAAGAAGTTAATGGCCAGACAAAAATGACTGATACCATCACGTACCAGTCGAAAGGTTGGATATTAGCTCCATTTCTGCATTGGTTATTTGTAGATAAAAAAGTAAAAGAGATTTTTGAATACAGGGAATCTAAATTAAATGAGCTATTCAAATAATGGATTTTCGATTAAAAAATGCGAGCATTGTCTAAATTGGACAAATGGAAACAAAGCCTTTTGCGAAAATTGTGGTGAAATTTTAGATTTAGAATACAGGAAAGAGCGAGATGAAAAGACAAAAGATCTGAGTGCTGCTCCTTTTTTGCTTAATTG
>JBIPMI010000211.1:0-5522 GCA_044369215.1 Bacteroidia bacterium
ACTAATTTATCTAATATCAGTTTTAAAGCAATAAGATTCGCTATGATTTACAGACTTTTACAAATTAAAAAAAACAAATTCAAGAGATTTTTGGTTCTTAAATTATTTGTTAAAAATAGTTGATAAACTCAACTATTGCAAAAAACAACTAGTTTTGTAAGGTATGGAAGATGTGAAAAAAGGTATTGTTGATCCATTAAGTAAAGAGGATACACCTTTAGCTTTTAGATTAAATGTAATTGCAAAAAAATACTACGGTGCAGCTGCAAAACAGATGGAAAATCTGAATATGGAGCGCTATTTTTTTGTATTAAAACTCATTGCCAAAAGTGAATTTATTACACAACAATGTTTAGCCAATTGTTTAAAAGTTGACAAGGCCGGAATCGTTAGAATGATTGATTACCTAAGCGATAAAGGTTTAGTTATTCGCGAAGTAAATCCCAACGACAGAAGAGAACACAGAATTCTAGCCAGTAAAAAAGGCTTAAAATATGTAACTAAAATTGAAGCTTCTTTTAATGATATCAACCAAAAAGCTTTTGCAGGTTTTACAAAAGCTGAAGTAAAAAAGTACATAGAAATGTGTCAACGAATCAATGAAAATCTTGAATCTTTACCATCAACAGAATATAGCATTATCTATACCAAAAACTAATTGAATCATGAACAAAAAACAACTTATATATCTCATAATCGGTATTCTTATTATTGGTGCTTTGGCTATTCCTAAGTTAATGCCCAAGAGTGGACCAAAAGCAGGTGGCAAAACAAAACCGGGTCCTGTTGCAATCGGAAAATTCACTATTCTATCTACACAATTAAATAAAACGGTTTCGGCTGCAGGAAGCATTTTAGCAGAGGAAGAAGTAGAGTTAAGAACAGAATCTGCTGGTCGTGTTTTACAAATTTTATTTAAAGAAGGTGAAGCAGTAAGTAAAGGACAGTTGTTGCTTAAAATGAATGATGCCGATTTACAAGCACAATTAAAAAAGGCAATTAGTATTGAAAAACTAAAAGCTCAAAGCGAAAAACGTATGAAACAATTACTTGATAAAGGTGGTGTTTCTCAGGAAGCTTACGATATGGCAAATACTGAGTTACAATCGGCCAAAGCTGATATTGATTTACTTCGTGAACAAATTCGTAAAACTGAAATTCGTGCTCCTTTTAATGGTACCATTGGTTTAAGAAGTATCAGTGAAGGTAGCACTTTAGCTGTTAATACGCTTATTGCACGTTTGCAAAGTTTAAACAAGATGAAGCTCGATTTTTCTATTCCTGAAAAGTATGCTGCATTTGTTTCTAAAGGACAAGAAATTAGTTTTCATACAGATGCAATGCCAAATGATATTCATGCAAAGGTGTTTGCAATTGAACCTAAAATCGACCCAAACAACAGAAATATTTTAATACGTGCAATCTTTGATAATCCGGGTAAAAAGTACTTCCCAGGTAGTTTTGCTAAGGTGCAAATTGTTTTAAAGAAAGATGCCAATGCAATTATGATTCCAACACAGGCAGTAACTCCCATTTTAAAAGGACAAAAAGTTTATGTAGTTTCAGGTGATTCAGTTGTTGAACGCAAGATTGAATTAGGAGAAAGATTGGATTCAATGGTACAAGTAACTAAAGGTTTAGAACCCGGTGAGGTAATTGCTGTTAAAGGTGTGGTTTTATTAAGAAACGGAGCAAAAATTAAATAAGCCCAATGAGTTTAAGTAGTTTAAGTGTAAACAGACCTGTACTGGCAACAGTCATGTCGATAGTAATTGTATTATTTGGCATCATTGGTTATTCCTATTTAGGTTTAAGGGAATATCCTTCAATTGATCCGCCAATTATTACAGTTAGAACCAGTTATACTGGCGCCAATGCCGAAATCATTGAGTCGCAGATAACGGAACCATTAGAAAAAGCAATCAATGGTATCGCAGGAATTCGTTCAATTTCTTCATCAAGTAATTTAGGAAATAGCAGTATTTCGGTTGAATTTAATTTAGATGAAGACCTTGAAAGTGCTGCCAACGATGTACGTGATAAAGTTTCACAAGCAGTGCGTTCATTACCTCAGGATATTGATGCACCGCCTGTAGTTAGTAAAGCAGATGCAAACTCAGATGCCATCATTTCAATGACTGTTCAAAGTGATACCAAAAACATTATTGAAATAAGTGATTATGGTGAAAATGTTTTATTAGAGAAATTACAAACCATACCGGGAGTTAGTACCATTCAAATCTGGGGACAGAAAAAATATGCGATGCGCTTATGGCTCGATCCTTTAAAAATGGCTGCTTATGGCGTTACTCCTCAGGATATCAGAGCTGCTCTTGATAGAGAGAATGTTGAATTACCCGGTGGAAAAATTGAAGGTAATGCTACTGAATTAACCGTTAAAACCATTGGCAGATTTAGCAATGAAGAAGACTTCAATAACCTGATAGTTCTAGCAAATGGAACCAATCAAATTCGTTTTAGAGATATTGGAAAAGCAATACTGGGTGCAGAAAACGAAGAAACCATTTTAAAAGAATCAGGGAAACCAATGATTGGATTGGCAATCGTTCCACAACCCGGGGCAAATTATATTGATATTGCAACTGAGTTCTACAAACGTTTTGATCAAATAAAAAAGGAAGTCCCTGCTGCTTATCAATTAGATGTTGCAATCGATAATACTGGCTTTATCAAAACATCTATCACTGAAGTAAAGGAAACTTTGTTCATCGCATTTTGCCTAGTTGTACTTATTATCTTTTTATTTTTTAGAGATTGGTTGATTGCATTTCGTCCATTAATTGATATTCCCGTTTCACTTACAGGCGCATTTTTTATCATGTACCTCTCGGGTTTCTCCATCAATATTTTAACCTTATTGGCAATTGTACTGGCAACCGGATTGGTGGTTGATGATGGAATTGTAGTCACCGAAAACATCTTCAAAAAAATGGAAGAAGGTGAATCACCAAGAGAAGCTGCCATTAAAGGTACAAATGAGATTTTCTTCGCTGTTATTTCTACTTCAATTACATTGGCAGTTGTATTCCTTCCTATTATATTCTTACAAGGATTTGTTGGTAGATTGTTCCGTGAATTTGGTGTCGTCGTGGCAGGTGCTGTGCTGATTTCAGCATTTGTTTCTTTAACACTTACTCCTATGCTGAATGTTTATTTCACAAGAAAAGATTACAAGTACAGAAGTAAATTTTATTTAGCAACAGAACCTTTCTTTTTAGGTTTGAATGAAGCTTATAAATCATCACTTGAATCATTCATGAAAAAAAGATGGATTGCTATTGTTGTGGTATTTGTTTCTTTTGGTTTGATTTATTTAATCGGTTCAAATATTCAGGAAGAATTAGCTCCTTTGGATGATAGAAGTGTAATGCGAATTACTTCGAATGCAGCAGAAGGTGCATCCTATGAATTCATGGAAAGTTTTCAAGACCAGATTGCTCAAATGGTGATGGATTCTGTTCCCGAAAAAAGAAAATTACTTTCTGTTACAGCTCCGGGCTTTATTGGTAGTGGTGCGGTGAACACTGGTTTTACAAGAATTCTTTTAGTTGAGCCTGACCAAAGACGAAGAACTCAACAACAAATTGCAGATGATATTACAAAGAATTTAAAGTCATATCCTGATGCAAAAACATTTGTAATTCAAGACCAAACCATCAATGGAAGTGGTGGTTCAAGAGCGGGTTTACCAGTACAGTTTATTTTACAGAATCAGGACTTTAAAAAGATTCAGGAATACCTTCCAAAATTCATGGAAGAAGTTGCTAAGAATCCAACCTTTCAAATGATTGATGTGAACCTTAAATTCAATAAACCTGAACTTGTTATTAGTATCGACCGTGAAAAAGCTAAAGCATTAGGTGTATCTGTTCAAAGTGTTGCTCAGAGTTTGCAAATGGCTTATAGTGGATTGCGCTATGGTTATTTCAATATGAAAGGCAAGCAATACCAAGTAGTAGGACAGTTTGATAGAGAGAACAGAGATTCCCCTTTGGATTTACAAAACATGTACGTAAAAAATGATAAGGGTGAATTGATTCAGTTGGATAATATTGTTACTGTTACTGAACAAAGTAGTCCACCACAATTGTATCATTATAATCGATATAAATCAGCTACAGTTTTAGCAGGATTAGCTCCTGGAAAAACAATAGGTGATGGAATTGAAGAAATGAAAAAAATATCTAAAAAAGTTTTAGATGAAAGTTTCACCACCGACTTAGCAGGACCATCTCGTGACTTTTCTGAAAGCTCATCAAATACAACCTTTGCCTTATTACTTGCTTTGATATTGGTTTACTTGGTTTTGGCAGCTCAATTCGAAAGTTTTAAAGATCCACTTATCATTATGTTAACGGTACCAATGGCACTAGCAGGTGCATTAATATCACTTTGGTACTTTGATCAAACACTTAATATTTTTGGTCAGATTGGAATTATTGTACTCATAGGATTGGTTACTAAAAATGGAATCCTGATTGTTGAATTTGCTAATCAGCAAAAAGAAAAAGGATTGAATAAAATGGATGCAGTTGTTGTTGCAGCAGTATCGCGTTTACGTCCTATTTTAATGACCAGTCTTGCTACCATGTTAGGTGCTTTACCTATTGCATTGGCATTGGGTGCTGGGACCAAAAGCAGAATGAGTATGGGAATCGTAATCATTGGTGGATTGCTGTTTTCAGGCATTTTAACCTTGTACGTGATTCCTGCTATTTACAGTTACTTCTCAAAAGAAAAACACCATGATGCAGCATAAGAAATATATCTTTTTATTTGTTTTAATAACAGGAATTTTAAGTTGTGTGAATGCACAATCCATCCTGAAATTAAATGATGTATATCGTTTGGCTTTAGAGAACAATTTCTCTATTCAATTAGCCAAAAACGAGCAGGAAATCAACCGTAACAACAATAGCATAGGAGCTGCAGGAATGTTACCAAATATCGCTGCAACAGCGGGTAAAGACAATACAGTTACAGATACCAAACAAAAATTCCTAAATGGCGCTACCAACGATAGAGATGCAGCAAAAGCAAATCAACTCAATGCAGGTGTAGAACTCGGTTGGACAATCTTTGACGGTTTTAAAATGTTTGCTTCAAAAAACAGATTGGAACAATTACAAAACCAAGGTGAGCTTCGATTCAAAATGCAAATTGAACAAGTATATTCAAGAATCAGTAAAGCCTATTATGATATCGTTCAGGCCAAGCAAATGTTGGAAGTTGAAAAGCAATCTATTTCATTATCTGAACAAAGATTAAAGCTTGTGCAGGATAGATTTGATGCAGGTAAATCATCAAAAGCAGAAGTATTAAATGCTCAGGTTGATTTTAACGCAGATAAGAGTCGTTTATTGAAACAAAAGAATGTTTTACAAAACCTGAAAATCAATTTAAATCAATTATTGGCAAGAGAAATTGATACTGAATTTGATGTTGAAAACGAAATTGAAAACACCGCTGATTACAAACTCGATTCATTATCGATGTTGGCA
>JBIPMI010000212.1:0-5516 GCA_044369215.1 Bacteroidia bacterium
GAAATCAGAAGTGGAAGTTTTTTTGATTTTATTACTTTTTACAGCACCTGCAACCTGAATAGCACCGCCAAAAAGGAGGAATTTTTCTGTTAATGTTGTTTTACCAGCATCCGGATGGGAAATAATGGCAAAGGTTTTTCTTTTTGAAATTTCTTCTATTAAGCTCATGTAATTATCTTGAATCTCTTTACTTTACGGAAAATCGATTCTAATTTTTCCCGCAAAAATATTCCATCTTTCGGGTATAAAAAATTTAGTTTGAGTTTAAGTTGTTTCAATAGTATAAAATCAAATCATTAGACTATAATAAGACCTAATTCATCTAAATAAAAAAACCTTTAAGCCTTTTAAACCTTTAGTTTGTAAATTCATCTCATATTGAATGTTTTTAAACAGAGCCTATTTTCTGAATTTGTTGCTGATTCTGATTGTATGTGCGTTTCAAACAAATGTACAAATCCAAGACAAAGACATCGTTGATCTGATGCAGGAGATAAAAATCATCAAACAAAAAAAACACAAGGATACTTTAAATAACCACCATTTTTCTTTAGTACCAGCGGCCGGATATACTTTACAAACGGGATTTGCCATTTTGCTTGCAAGTAATTTAACCTTTACAACTGATAAAAATGAAAATTCAAAAACATCAACAATTTTAAGTAGTGTTGCTTATACCCAAAAAAACCAAATCATATTTCCAATCATGGCCAATATTTGGACAAAGGGGAATAAATACAATATAATTTCTGATAACAAGTTTCTGGATTATCCATCAGAAACTTATGGAATTGGACCTAATGCAATCAATTCAACCTCTTATAGAATTGATTACATCTACTTAAGATTACATGAAACTGTTTTAAGAAAAATAGTAAAAAATACATATGCAGGGCTTGGTATTTTCTATGATAACTTTTGGAATATAAAGGAAATTGATGCACCACAAGGAATTCCTTCCAATTTAGGCAGGTATGGAAAAGAATCGAGAGAAGAAACATTAGGTTGGATTGGCCAATTTTTGTATGATAATAGAAAAAATCCGATTAATGCAGAAAATGGACTTTACGCTTCTTTGATTTTTAGAAACAACCCACAAAGTTTTGGCAATAAAACATCCTGGAATTCATGTACAATTGAAATAAGAAAGTATATACCATTTCCGGCAAAAAGCAAAAATACACTTGCTTTGTGGAGTTATAATTGGCTAACATTTGGAGGAAGAGTGCCTTATTTATTGCTACCAAGTACAGGCTGGGACGATTTTTTTAATACAGGAAGAGGTTATATTCAAGGGCGTTTTAAAGGAGGTAACATGGGTTATCTTGAAGCAGAATACAGATATAGAATCATGAAAAATGGATTGATTGGAGGAACTGTATTTGGAAATGTACAATCGTTTAAACGTGATATAAAGAGCCATTCCCAGGAATTAATACCTGGATATGGATTAGGCTTAAGAATTAAAATGAACAAAGCCTCTTCAACAAATTTAAGTATCGATTACGGCTTTGGAATTAATGGCTCCAGAGGATTCTTTGTTAATTTGGGTGAAGTTTTTTAATACTTACAATACCAAAAATCCGAACTTCCAAAGCAGGCCAAATACTAATAAAGCCAAAATAAGCAGAATTATAAAGCTTGTTAAAAACGGTCTCTTCTTCTTTGTAAAAGGGTCATTCATATTCACTTTAGAATTTTCAGGTAGTTTTGCCAATTGAGTTAATGCTTTGCCAAACTGAATATTAACTATTGCTCTTGCATTAATTGCCCATCCATTTGCATCTAATAAAGGCGCCAAATTTCTTTTCCTTAATTTCAAATAAGCTATAATCATTGAAGGACCTGAAATAAGCAGAAGAATGCCGGAAAATGCCAAAGGCATCTGCCACCAGGATAATGCCATAAATCCCGATACAACTGAAGCTATAGCCGTACCAATTGCACCTAATGCCAGAGCAATTGCCGCAAAAATTCCGACATACTTTCCAACATCTACCGGTTCTGGTGGTGGTTTAGGTACTGATGGATTCATAGTCTCTAATGAACTTGAACTACCTTCAATAGAACTAGCTGCGGCACTATCTACTTTACTTTCTTGTGCGCTAGCCATTTTATTAATTTGCTTATTAATAAAAGCTGATACTTTTCTATAAGGTGCAAAAAATGCTTGTCGAATGCTTATTGGATTATCTACTATTTTAACAATTGTAGCATCATAATCTAAGCCCTTTCTATCATAAAAAACAGCATTTCTGCCAACCATTAAATTATCAATATCACCATTAGTTAATGCGGCAACTATAGTCATTTTTTCGTTTGTGCTTTTCGACACACAATCGCAATAAATTAAATACATTCCACTAAAGCTGACCATTTCATTATGTCGGCCCATATCATTTACTCTAATGCATAAATCACAACTCCTTTGATCTAAGTACAAAGTGCCTGCCTGAAAAATTGCTTTTGTACCGGGTGTATAAAAATCAAAGAATGTTACAAAATTTTTCAATACTGTAAATAAATCTCTTCGGTATTTAAGCAATTGATCTACTTGAATCATACTATTGGCTTCGTCTTCCAATTCTTTATCAAGCTGCAGTAATTCATCTAATTTTTGTTTCCAATCTGAACTCAAAATCTCCTCAATTCTATCTAAACCAAGATTTTCAACTTCAGCACCAGCTTTACTATTTTTCCAATTTAAATAAGGCGCAAATTTTGCTTTTAAATCCAACCATTCCTGTTCAGAAATCGACTCCAGGGTTCCTAAAACCAAACCTGTAAACTCTTTCCAAATAGCTTCCCATGCAGGATTAATTCCTGATTTAATGTTTAATGCTTTATTTGCTGAAATATGTGACAAAGGATAAGCAGCTATTTCATCCATACATGATGACAAATCCTTATCGCTGATTTGTTGCATTCTTTCAATTAATGCGTTTAAAACATTGGTAGCATCAGGATGAAAAGCGGCAAGTTTACACCTTAAAAAATAATCATCAATTTTTGCTTCCAAAGCCTGAAAAAGGAAACTAGCTGCATCAGTATTATCAGCAAATGGGAATAAAGTATCTCGGTTTTCACTTGCAAATTTTTGCCAATTGAAATAAGACTCACAAGCAGTAAAAAATTGCATTATTTCATTTTCAGTTATTCCTGCCGAACCACTTCTGTCTTCTATTGAACCGCAGCATAACATAATCTCCTCAATCAGTTTTGTGATGTTAGAGTTGTTGCTTGAAGAAGTTGTTATTATTCCATCACCATTAAAGGCAGTTCCGGCAAAAATTCTTTTAAAATCTGAGGTGTCATCTATGCTGATAGATTGAGAGTCTGGTTTACCCAGATTTTTTAATATGATTCCTACACAAGTAAGTAAATATTTTCCCTCCTTTGTTGAATCATTTATTGCAGAAAGTTCAAGAGAATCGCCTTTTTGCAAAATAATATCAGGGTTCTTTAATCTTTCAAGAATCCATTTTACTGCATTTAAGACTTCAGGTATTCTAATTTGTCCATCATTATCAATATCAATCAACTCTAAAGTTCTTGGGTCGATTTCCAAACCGTAAACCGGACAACTTAATGCAGTCCATAATTTTTGGTCTAATTGATCTAAATATTTTAAATCAGCAGCCGATTCTAAATTAACTCTTTTTACTCCACCAACACTCGAAAAACTCCAGATATGTTCATTCGAAACCATACTATTTTTTTTATAATTTTGATTTGTAATTTAAAATAAAAACCGAAAAATAAATCAACTCTTATATAAGCCGCATTTATTTTGTTTTACCTGAACCAAATTTGATTCAATGAATCTGTGCTTATTCCTTAAATTGCACCCGAATCATCAATCATTAGAAAATTGTCTTTTAATCCATTAGTAACAGGACTCCCGGTTTGTGAAATCATTCCTGAAATTAAAAATCACCTTCAAACTCAAAACACATTAATAGTTAATGCTGCACCAGGAGCCGGAAAGAGCACCTTAGTACCTTTATGCCTTTTGGAAGAAAATTGGCTTCATGGCAAAAAAATTCTGATGCTGGAACCTCGTCGTTTAGCAGCAAGGTCGATTGCTTACAGAATGTCGGAACTTTGGGGAGAAGAAGTTGGCGAAACCATTGGTTATAGAATAAGGTTTGAAAACCGTATTGGAAAGAATACCAGAATTGAAGTGGTAACTGAAGGTATATTAACCAGAATGTTGCAACATGACAATGCCTTGGAAGATGTTGGTTTAGTGATTTTTGATGAATTTCATGAGCGTAGTATTCATGCAGATTTAGCTTTGGCTTTGTGTCGAGAATCTCAGCAAGTACTGCGACCCGATTTGAAAATAATGATCATGTCGGCAACTCTAAACATGCCACATCTTACTTCACTATTAAAAGCACCAGCAGTAAAAAGTGAAGGCAGGGTTTTTCCTGTTAATGTGTTTTATGTTGGTGGTCAAGATGAGTTCTTATTATCAGAAACCTGTTCAAGAGTAATCTTAAATTCTTTGAAACAGGATGAAGGTGATATTCTGGTTTTTCTTCCAGGTGAAGGTGATATTAGAAAATGTGCTGAAATTCTAAAAAAAGAAACAAACGGAATAGCAATTCATCCATTATACGGACAGCTTCCGCAAAATGAACAATATGCAGCCATTATGCCCAATAAGGGAGGTAGAAGAAAAGTAGTTTTAGCAACATCAATTGCAGAAACAAGTTTAACAATTGAAGGTGTAAAAGTTGTTATTGATAGTGGATTAGGAAAGATACAAAGGTTCGACCCAAAATCAGGATTATCTAGGTTGGAAACTGTTCAGATTTCGAAAGATTCTGCAGAACAAAGAGCAGGTAGAGCCGGAAGATTAAGTGCCGGAGTTTGTTACAGAATGTGGACGAAAGCCACTCATGAAAGATTAGCTGAGCACAGAATTCCTGAAATTGTAGAGGCAGATTTAGCTTCATTGGTTTTGGAATTATCCCGATGGGGAATTTCAAATCCTAACCAACTTACCTGGTTAAGTCCGCCACCCAAAGCACATTTGGCTCAAGCCTTTGAAACCCTTCATTTACTGAATGCACTTGAAGATGGAAAAATAACTGAACATGGTAAACAAATACATGAGTTAGCTTGCCATCCGCGATTGGCTCATATGTTGATTTTAGCCAAAGAAATGAATTCAATTCCTCTTGCTTGTGATATTGCGGCTGTTCTTGAGGAAAGAGATCCATTGCCAAGAGAAGCAGGAATAGATATTAATTTAAGAATTGAAGCATTAAGAAGAAGTAGAGGTGAAAATACAATTGGCAAAGGATTCAAGAGAATAGAAAAATTATCTGAATCATATCGAAGGCTTTTAGACGTAAAGGTAGATAATACAACCTTTGACAGTTTTGAAACAGGTTTACTCTTATCTTATGCTTATCCAGAAAGAATAGCTTCTGCAAGGCCCGGAAACAATGCTCAATTTCAGTTATCAAATGGAAAATATGCCGCCGCAGGTCACCGCGACGATC
>JBIPMI010000213.1:0-5485 GCA_044369215.1 Bacteroidia bacterium
AAAAATCTGGCTTACAGTTTTTGTACATATCAATTGGTAAATACAACTGTTGCCATTCATTTTTCACACCAGTAATTTTTCTTTTAAAATTAAAGCCTTTCTGCGCTAAAACAGGCATCAATCCGGATAGAAAAACCAAAATGAAAACGATATTATTCTTCTTTATTTTCATTAAATAAGTTCGATTTATTTTTATTGTATAGAAACGAAATTACCAATAATAAAATACCCAGTGATACAAATACAATGGTTTTTCCAATTGTATTTAATCCGGAAATATCATAGAAAAACAGTTTCAAAAGTGTAAACGCAAAAAGTGCAATTGCAGCATACCTGAGGTATTTATTTGATTTCGATATACCAAGAAATACCAATAACAATGCATATACTCCCCAAAGTATACTTAGACTCAGTTTATATGAACCTTCGATACCGGAAACATCCATAAAGTGTAACATTTCAGCACTTAAAATCCAAAGTACAAAAAGGTGTTTAAAAAGATTAGGAAGCCAATTAAATTCTTTTACAAACCAATCCTCTTTTGATTGATTAGCGATATAATAAACCAATGGAAATAGAAAAAGAAAACTGATATAACGAATGAACAAACTAAATGGAAAATAAATATGAGTTGTATCCTGAAATCTCATTAAATAGGCTTCTCTTAATTCACTAAACTCATATAAAGAGATTGTTAAAAATAATACACAAACCAAAACACTTGCCACTAACAAAAAATACTTGTATCGCATATTAAAATCAAATTTCGCATCAGCAAAGTATAAAACTAAAAAGAAAATTGATGCGTAATTAATGAGCCAAATATTCTTAAAGCGCATGGCATCAATCATTGGATTTAAAATTGAATCTACAGGAAACTCATTGTGGATAGCTAAAAAATTATACATTAAAGTATTCCAGTAATTCACAATCTCCATCGCAAAAGTATTGAATGAAACCAGTAATAAAATTCCAGTAATAAGTAGTTCGCGTAGCTGTTTATACTCCTTCGTTTTTGGTATTTCAAATTCTGTATTCTGATGAAAATAGTTAATGAAGCCAAAAGATATTGATGACAAAATTCCAACTAAAAAGTAGGGGTTAAGTACCAATTTTACCACACCATCAGCTTGTCGGATCTGGTTTAACATGCTTGTCCAATCTTGTAAAATTGAAAACAAAAATAAAACCATAACTGCATACGATAATCTTTCATAAATAGCGATGCTTCGCGATCTACCCAGCCAGAAAAGTAAAGCAGCTTCAATAGCCCAACAAAGTGTAACCCAATTTCCATCGAGTTGAATAGGAATTGCAATTGAAACAAAGACCAATACCAAACCAATTAAAACAACAAACAAATCTTTGTCTGCTAAATCTTTCTCTTTAATATAAGTTGATACTATGAAATGAATCAATCCATTAAAAACTGTAAACAAGCCTAAAAAATCATTGGTAGCATAAGAACTATTTAATATTGAATAGCCAAATCCAAAATAAATAAAGGAATTACTTAAAACTAATAGTACCTGTTTAGTCTCAAATTTTTCGTTTCCAATAATTTTGTACACTAGAAACATCCCATAAAAAGTAAAATAAAACAGAGAAGCAAAGCCAAATGCCAACCATTGGTGTAGCTCTTGTCTGTAAGAAAAAATAAACCAGGAAGCAAAGATTAACCATGTTAGAATGTAGGCCACTAAATACAATTGTTTCCAATATCGTTTATAAGCAATGAATAAAATACCGAGGTTTATCATTCCTACATATGAAAACAGAATTCCAACTTTTCCAGAGCCATTACTCAATAAAAACGGAACAGCATATGCACCGACCAATCCAATATGGGCTATGAGTTGGAGATTATACCGTAGTGATGCCAAGACTGTAAAAACAGTAAAAATCAGCATCAGTAAAAAGGCTAAACTCTGTGGTAAAAGTTCATATATTGAATAAGCGGCATAAGTTAAAAAGTAATTGATGGCCATTGAGCCACTAAGTAAAACTGCACTAAACTGATGGTATTTTTCTTTTAGTTTTAATGCAAAAGCCAGAAGGCCAAATCCTAATAGATAACCAAGAATGATTCTGGTTAAAGGACTAATTAATTCGTGGTCGATTGCAAATTTTGCGCCAACACCTACTCCTAAAATTAATATTGCTATTCCAATTTTACTGATGAGGTTTTCACCAATAAACTTTTCTAGCTTTTGATTTCTGGAATTCGAATCAATTATTTCAGGCTCCTGTTTATCTTCAATAACTAATAATGGTTTCGATTCTAAGACAGACTGGGCTACTTCTTGGTTTATTACAGGCTCAATTACTGCTAATATTGGAAGGGAATCTTCCTTAGGTTTCAGTTTTTCCAATTGGGATTTTATATCCTTTATTTCCCTTTGAAAACGTTCTTGTTCTCTGATTAAGAGATTCAATTTTTCATTGAGAATTTTCCATTCATCTGCCATTAGGTAAAATTAGGAAAATTCTATTAAGAAAACGATTTATAAGAATTAGAATCTTATTCCAACATATAAATCTGTAAAAGTAGGATACATGGAGGTTTTTGAAGAATTGGCTATATTAAAATAGGGATAATAAGTTGTTTCCAGAAAAGGAATTTGCTCTTCAAATATTGGCATATCTAAACTAAAAGCGGCAAAGGTATTAAAGGAACTCGATATCAAACCTTCACCTGAAGCTCTATTGAGGTAAACAGCTCCGCTATAATCATTACGTTTTTGAACCCCATTAAAACTCTCAAAATATTGTAAATGATCGCTTTTGGTAAGAAAAATAGAAAAAGAAGTTCCCAATGCAAATCCGAATCCAAGGTTATTCTTTACAAATCTATACTTGGCAAATAAAGGAATTTCAATTGTAGAAAGCTTATGAAGAAGAAATGGGGTGAAATTTTACTCATTATTTTTTGAAGCCAATTCTTTTTTATCAATTGCATCAATTATCCACCAAGGAATATAAGCTGCTACAAAATTTGCCAAAGCAACAAATTCAGCAAAGAAAACGTAATAAGGCCAAGGACCCAGGTAATCAAGAATACTTGCTGAAGTTGGCTTTCCACAAATCCAGAAATAATTAGCATCTAATATGTAATTTACTATTGCAGCAATCACCAAAAAGACATTTATTCCAAGCATAGCTTTCCAAATATCTTTAGCTTTAGGACGCATTCCATAAACAACACAAGCATATACAATTGCAAGTATCATTCCTGTATGTCCAACCCAATATCTGATATACAAAAAGTGAGGAAAATTTTCTTGTAAATCTGGAGTTATACTGGCTTGTAACATGCCTCCTAAAGACCAAAAATATAAAATTTCGAACCACCATTGTTTTTTCCAAACCATTACTAAAAAGATAGTAAGGTTAGAAAACCTGCACAATTGAAGTGGAAGATCTTCTTGTAAACTATAGGTACCTGACATATAATTGAGCAGGTTCCAGATTAAAAGACTTAAAGTAATAGTAATTCCAATAGTAGAACCAACTATATCCTGTTGTTTAACGGTTAAATATTTTTTGCTGTACCAGGGAATGAAAATTATTGCCAATAATGAAACTCCCAGTGCCATAAAATGAGCCAAACTCCATTGATAAAATGGAACTGTATCATTCATATAATCATAAGCCCAATTCTGCATATCGAAATTTTAAAAAATTTGCCACCATTTTTTATCAAATGCCACATAAACACCATCTGTTCTGGTTTCTGTTACATATGTATTTACAAAATCACCTTGTTGTGGTAATCCTCTACCCGTCTTTGCATCATATTTATATCTATGAATCGGACAAACTACCATTCCATTTTCATCACATTTCCCTAAGCCTAAACGAGCACCTGCATGCGGACAAATATCATCAATAGCATAATAAGAATCGCTTAGTCTGACTAAACAAATTCTCTTACCCTCAATATCAATTGTTCTAACAGAGTTCATAGCTTGAGGCTCATTGCCATGTTCAGCAAAGTCGTAAACCTTAAAGAATTTTTTAGGCATTACTGAATAATAATTCTCTTTGTAAATGAATTAATTTTACCAGAAACAACAAGGATATAAATTCCTGTTTTAATATCTGAAACACCAATTTCATTGCTATTCGAGAAAGCACCACTTTTAATTGATTTCCCTTCAAGTGATTTGATTTCATAGGTATAATCATCAACCTTAGGTAAGCTGATGTATAGGCTTGAATGAGCAGGATTTGGATAAACATCAAAAACTGTTTCATTATTATTTTGAATTCCGGAAGGGATTAAACCTGTCAATTGTTTGTATAGTTCTTTACTAACATATTTAACTGTGGTATCCATGTAAAGGGCATTGGTAGAGAAAGGCACATGATCGGCACCATAAAAAGTGTAGAAAGCAGAAGTAATACCCATTTTTTGAGCTGCAGAATCCATGCTAAATCCACCTTGAAGAAAGCCAATAGGACTATTGAAAAATTTAAAATAATCTGATGCATAAGGAACTGTTTGGTCGTTTGTACCATGCATTGAAATTAATTTAATATCCTTATTATTCAGCATCCATGAGACATTTGAAATGGCTCCACAAAGTGAAATAACACCTTTTGCTCTATAACTGTATCCCGGATTTCCACTATTACCTTCAATTCCTCCAATTGCAAAAGTATCAACATTTACTGAAGCTAATTCTGAAGGTAAATCAAGACATTGCATATGCATACCAAGGACTCCGCCGGCAGAAATTCCACCAACATAAATTTTTGAAGTATCAATCCCATAAGGGTTTCCTTCTTCGAAACTTTTTCTAAAAAATCTAACGGCTGCTCTTCCATCCTGAGCACCTCTCCAAACAGCATGAGTAAATTCTTGTGTTAAACCTCCAGTACCGGCAATATTTACTCCTAATCTGTATTGTATTGAAGCAACAGCATAGCCTCTTTTCGCTAATTCTCTTGATAATTTTGTAATGTCAGTTGCGGCTTTATTTCCTTGAATAAATGAACCACCATGAGCCAAAATTAATAACGGACGATTTTTCAAGGTATCAGTTTGACCTTCATAAAAATCTAAAAATAAATCTTGAGTCTGCCCCAAGTAGTTTACAGCAGCGCCATATTTTAAATTAGGATTGGTAATAGCGCTGTCAAAAACAACATCAAGAAACCTTGTTTGGGCTTGAACTTTGTTTACAATAACAGAAAATAGAATTAAAGTAATAAGTAATATTCTTTTCATAGAATTGATTTAATCTATAAAAATAAGGGATTTTATTTAAAAGCAAAATTTCGATTAAAAAGCTTCGAAATTTTATCGACTTGAACATATTAAGTTCTTGTAAAATCGATATTTATATTTGAGAATAGTTACCTTTGAGTCACTTTAACCCAAAGTAATATGATTAGCATAGACGATTTTAATTTTTCCGGAAAAAGAGCATTGGTAAGAGTAGACTTTAATGTTCCACTCGACAAAAAAACTTTAGAAGTA
>JBIPMI010000214.1:0-5463 GCA_044369215.1 Bacteroidia bacterium
TTCATTATATAAACTTAAGGAAAATAGTTGAGGCTGTCAACTTGTTTAATTGTTAAAAATTATTCAAATTGCATATCCTTAAATTTTCACTAATTGTGAAAGCAACTAATGAAAGTATAAAAACGTCTTAACAAAACATCTAAATAAACCAAAATGAAAAAAACACTACTTAGTTTGATGGCCCTAGTGGCCGGAGTAGGTTGCACATTTGCACAAGGTTATTATCACCTTAAGCAAACAGGCACTTCAGCTCCTTATTCAAGTTTAGTTACTCCTAACACCGTTGTTGTAGCTCAAGGCTCAAACAATGTTTTATCTACTGCTCAAAATCTTCCATTTGCATGGAATTTCTATGGCAAAGCTGTTACAGCTTATAAAGTAAGTGATAATGGTTACATTACATTCAATTCAACAGAACAAAATAGTGTTGGAGCGAACGTATCAATTCCTGATGCTGCTGCACCATTAAATGCTATTTTTGGATTTTGGGATGAATTAGAATTAAAAGCAATTTCAGGAAGTGGTGTAAAAACTGAAGCAAGAACTTTTACTTATGGTACAGCTCCGAGCAGAGTTCATGTAATTCAATGGTTCACTGCATCTAAAACAGGAACTGCTGCTGGTAGTGCAAACTACATTTACTTCGCAATTCGTTTATACGAAGGTGCTGGTTTTGATATCGTTTATAATGATGCTTCACCAAATATTACCGGTCTTTCTGGTACTATTGGCTGTCAAAATGAAGATGGTTCAGTTGCTACTATGGTAGCTGGTCCTTCTGCTGATTTCCCTAACAAACTTGGTGGTCAAGAAAATGCAACTGATAAAGTTTACAGCTTCATATTTGGAACCCAATCTCCTAATGATGCAGTTTTAGCTACAGTTGAATTACCAAAATTCGCTGCAAAAAATAGTTCAGTAGTTTTAAAAGGAAAAATCATGAACTATGGTGCTCAGGAATTAACTTCATTCAAAATTAACTACAGTGTTAATAATGGTGCTACAAAAACAATGAATATTTCAGGTGTAGGTGTTGAAGCAAGTGGTGGTTCTTTTGATTATACTCACAATGCAACTTATACTCCATCAACTTCAGGAAGTGATGCAATCAGAATTTGGGTTTCAGAACCTAATGGTGGTGTTGATGGTAACGAAGCAAACAATGAATTAAACAAAACTTTATTGGTAGTTGATAAAACTATGCCAAGAAGAGCTTTACATGAAGTATTCACTTCATCAACTTGTCCTCCTTGTAAACCAGGTAATGAACAATTAACAGCAGTTTTAAACGAAAAAGTTGGTAAATGGGCTGTAATTAAATACCAATATTATTTCCCTGGAACAGGTGATCCGTATTTCACTCCAGAAGCTTTAAATAGAGCTACTTATTATGGCGGTGTTAGCGCAGTTCCTAATATGTATATTGATGGCGGATGGAATGATAATCCAAATGGTTTCGACGAAGAAATCTTTGATCAATTCCAAACTGTTCCTTCATTATTGGAAATGTCTAGTTCTTTAACTGTTACCGGAAACAAAGCAGATGTTGCTGTTACCGTTACTCCAGTTGCTGATATGCCTGCAGGTAATTACAAATTACGTGTTGCTTTGGTAGAAAGAGAAACTGCTCAAAATGTTAAAAATAATGGTGAAACAAGTTTTCAGTTTGTAATGAAGAAAATGTTACCAACTGAAGCTGGTCAAGCATTTACTTTCTCTGCAAAAGATGCTCCTAAAACTGTAAACTTATCTTATACTTTCCCAGGTTCTTTCAAATTAGCCCCAAGTGCTAGAACTACAAGTACTGCTAATCCTACTGGTGCTGGTTATGCTGGTATCAATATTGCTACAGAAAACAGCGTTGAAGAATTTTATGATTTAGCAGTAGTTGCTTTCATCCAAAATGATGATACTAAAGAGATTCTTCAATCAAGCTGGACAGTTCAAGATTGGGCTATTGGTATGAAAGAAAATGTTAAAAAAGCTAACGATTTCTCAGTTTATCCAAATCCTGCTAACACTGCCATCACTATTGAGTGGAATGGTAACAAAGATGCTAGCTTCCGTATTTTGGACTTAAACGGTAAAGAAGTTATGAGCAACAATGAATTGAGTATCAATTCTCAAATTAACGTTGAAAGCTTAAACAGCGGTTTATATTTCATCGAAATGGTAGATGCTGGTAAAACTATCACCAAAAAAATCAATATCATTCGTTAATCGAATTTTATAATTTTAAAAAAGGCTATATCCAAAGCGGGTATAGCCTTTTTTATTTTAGGGCTTGCTGAAAATCTTTTATGGCACTTATTATGAACTAAATGAATTAGATTTTTATAATTTAGATGCAAGATTTTAAGAACGATTGCTTTAAATTCTTAACATCGATTATAATTATTATAAAGGACATATTATAAACCTATGAAATTTCTAATCAACTTTATAAAAGACTATATCAACGACTTATCTGAATCAGGTGATTATTACGAAAGTTTATATGGAATCATGCTTTTGATTATTCCTGTTGTTTTTATTTTATTGGTACTTCTGATTTTATTGACATAAAAAAACCTACTTCCAATTACGAAAGCAGGTTTTTTCTATTCTATTAAATTCACTTACATATGTAAAGCTCTGTTGGCAGTTGCAGCCAATGCTGCTTCTTTTACTGCTTCTGCATAGGTTGGATGAGCATGACTCATTCTTGAAATGTCTTCTGCACTTGCTCTGAATTCCATCGCAACTACAGCCTCTGCAATTAAATCAGCTACACGCGGACCAATCATATGAACGCCCAAAACTTCATCAGTAGTTTCATCAGCCAAAATTTTCACAAATCCATCAATATCCATACTGGCTCTGGCTCTGCCTAAAGCTCTCATTGGGAATGAACCTGATTTGTATTTTACACCTGCTTTCTTCAATTCCTCTTCTGTTTTTCCTACACCTGCAACTTCAGGCCAGGTATAAACAACTCCAGGAATCAAATTATAATTGATATGAGGTTTTTGTCCTGCAATTGTTTCTGCAACAAAAACACCTTCTTCTTCAGCTTTGTGAGCTAGCATTGCACCTTTCACCACATCACCAATAGCATAAATGCCGGCTATATTGGTTTCCAAATGATCATTGGTTTCAATTCGTCCTCTTTCATCCACCTTCACACCTGCATTTTCCAAACCTAATCCTTGTGTATAAGGTTTACGTCCAACACTTACCAAGCAATAATCAGCTTTAAAAACAACTTCTTCACCTTTTTCATTATCTGCTTTTACCTCAACTTCACTACCTGTATTGATAGCTGATTTTACTTTATGACTAAAGAAAAATTCAAATCCTTGTTTTCTTAAAACTCTTTGAAGTTCTTTTCCCAAAGCAGCATCCATTGTAGGAATAATGCTGTTTGTATATTCAATTACTGAAACTTTAGAGCCTAAACGTGAGTAAACTGAACCTAATTCCAATCCAATTACACCACCACCAATAATCACCATGCTTTTAGGAACTTCGGTCATTTTTAATGCTTCAGTTGATGTAATTACTCTTGTTTTATCAACTTCAATTCCGGGTAAAGTTGCAGGTTTTGAACCGGTAGCAATGATTACTTTATCGGTTTCAATTTGTTCTTCTTTTTCACCTGAAATCTTAATGGTATTTCTGTTTACAAATGAACCCAAACCACGAAAAACATCAATTTTGTTTTTCTTCATTAAAAACTCAATTCCATCGCAGGTTTGTTTTACTACACCATTTTTTCTTTCAATCATTTGAGCAAGATTTACTTGCACATCCTTAACATCAACTCCATGAGTTTTGAAATTATGCACTGCATTGTGGTAATGTTCTGAACTATCTAAAAGTGCTTTTGAAGGAATACAACCAACATTCAAACAAGTTCCACCAAGGGTTGAGTACTTTTCGATTAATGCTGTTTTAAATCCAAGTTGAGCAAGTCTGATAGCCGCTACATAACCACCGGGACCTGAACCAATTACTGTTACATCGTATTTCATGCTGAAAAAATTTCTGCAAAAGTAGGGTTTCAGAAGTAGAAAATATTTGTAAATACATGTAATTAGCAAGGATTAGAAATAAAATAGGTAAAAATTTGTTTCTGTTTTAAACTTGCAGCATGGGTATTGAAATTTCGGTTGTCGTAATTGCCAAAAACGAATCGCAAAATATTGTGGATTGCATTATATCTGCTAAAAGAATTAGTTCAGATATTTTGGTGATTGATAACGATAGTACCGATGATATGCCCAGTTTAGTAAAATCAGCCGGAGCCAATTATTTCAATCATGAATGGAAAGGTTATTCAAACCAGAAAAACTTTGGCAACCAACAAGCAAAAAACGACTGGATTTTTTCTTTGGATGCTGATGAAAGAATCAGTGAAGAGTTAGCAAATGAAATCAATGAAATAAAAACAAAGTTAAAGGATGAAGTATATCTAGTAAACAGGTTAAATCACCTTGGAGAAAAAGCCATTTACTTTGGAGAATGGAATCCAGATTGGCAGAAGCGCTTATTCAACAGAAAAACCAATCATTGGGATGAAAGCAAGGTTGTGCACGAAGAATTGCTTGTGAACGAAAACCAATCAACCCAAAAATTAAAAGCCAGGTTGCTACATTATACAACTCCCAATTCGGAGCACTACCGAAACAAAATGGAAATTTATGCAAAATTGCACAGGGAGAACCTAAAAAAACAAGGCAGAACTATTCCGTTTTATAAAGGAATGAGCTCTGCCCTATTTGGTTTTTTCCGAGAATATCTTTTGAAATTGGGATTCTTAGATGGAAAAGAAGGATTACAATTGGCAATACTTCATTTTCATTATAACAAAGAAAAATATTTTGCTTAGAGTAAAATAAATAATATTTTCGATACTTAACTTATCTTATGTTATGAAAACTTATATATCTATATTAATATTACTATTTCCGTTTTGCACTTTTGCTCAAAAAAAATCTACAAAAACGGAACAAGCCCCACAAATAATATTAGTTGAAAAGAACCCAGCTACTTCATTTATTTTATCCGCCTTAATTCCTGGAACTGGACAACTTTACAATAACCAAGTTGGTAAAGGCATCACTTTTTTTTTAATTGATGCCCCACTACTGATTGCAGGAAATTCAATATTAGATGAAGAAAAACAGGGTTTAAAAAATTCCCTTTTAATTGCTGGAGCCACACTATATTTGATTCAACTGATCGAGGCTCCAATTGCAACTAAAAAGTTAAATGTAAAAAGAGGTTTTTCTAAATTAAAACCAATAGTAGTACCTACTAATAATTATGCACTTACATACGGATTTAGCTATCGATTTTAATAAATTGATAGCTAAATTTGATTTGAGATTGATAATTTTAAATCTTACTTGAATTATTAAATAAGATGTAGATTTTGAATATATTCTTGTCTTAGAATTAAAGACCCAAAACCAATTTATT
>JBIPMI010000215.1:0-5436 GCA_044369215.1 Bacteroidia bacterium
AAATCTATCAATGGGTATTCCAAAAAGTCTACTGATGCATCACCATTTAAGTCTGTTACCAGGTAACCTAAATCGCCATTGATTGAACCTAAGTCTAAATCCGGATAATCCAAGAAGTCAACTGATCCATCCTGATTGATATCACCTGTGTAAATTCCAAAAACACCTGAGCCCAAATCTACCATATTACTTCCATAAGCCTGTGTTGCGGCACTACTAAAGTCATAACTTAAACTTGAACTGATCAAGATACTATCGGCACTCCATGTTTCTAAACTATTTCTATGTTTAACTACAAGATAATAGTAATTACCAACCGCTCCTCCAGGGAAGCTTATACTTGCCGTGCCATTTACACTAATCGTATCTGTTACACTATAAGCCAAATCAAAGGTCCCATTTGCTAAATGCAACTCTACTGTTATTGTATCTGCAATACTTGAAGGTAATGTATTGTCTGCATTAAATGGGGCGGCTGTCATTGTGCTACTGCCTGCATACAAGCCCTCGAAAAACGCTGTTAAACTTAAGGTGGCTGATGATGAAGTAGACCCATCACCAGTATTAAAAAAACCTAAACTTGTTAAAACCGAAGTTCCAAATACACCTGAAACTGGAGTTGAAGAACTGACCTTGTTATAAGTACCATTCAAACTGGTTGACTTTGCAAGAGCATTACCTGCTGAAGATGATGTATCTGTTAAATTTAAAGTTGTCGATATAAAATTTGAATTTCCAGAATATAAATCAACATAAAAATACTTTGAAGAATTTAAAGAGCTCATACCCGTGCCTGATACTCCATTACTTGAGCTATCAGCAACATAGGCAATCACCTCAACCAAACCACCTGAATTTGTTTGCGGATTTACCATTGTTACTGGATTATATGTTGAATTACCGATTGGGAATAAATAATTAACCGGAGTATTTAAGGTTATCGGTAATGTTCTAATTAAAGGAGCTTGAACGAAACCAAAGTTTCTTAAAACTGCAGTATCTGATACATTCATTATATGCAGGTAAGCATTATTACTTCTTGCAATTCTGCCACCATTCAATAGTAATTGTGAGCTAATAAATAAGGGCTCATTGATAGTAATTCCGCCATTTCCAGAAATATTCAATTGATAAATACTATCATTTAAAAATCCTGCAGGAATGTTTAAAGAAGATGTATTTGAAAAAACTAATTTAGAATTCGTTTTACTTGCATCAATAGAATTTAATCCGGTTAATAAAGATGTACTTGAAATACTTAATGATTTTCCATTTACATCAACATTTCCAGAATCTAAATCAATTGTACCAGAAAGAACTAAATTATTTGATAAAATCACGCTTCCGGTTGCTTTGAAATTTCTTATTCTATTACTAGTTCCAATAGTTGTTTGATCAAAATTTAAATTGATACCGGAACCATTCATGATTAAATCAGAAGTAGCAGAACCTTTCAATAATAATTGACCTGAAGGATTTCCATTTATAGTAAATGAATTACCATTCAATTCGATTAATTGCCCTACAGGTATTGTATTAGATGATGAAATTGAATTTGAACCTTGTAATAATACACCTCCAACAGAACCAGGACTGGTATTTGTGAAAATAGAAGAAGCATAAACATTTGTTGACCTTCCAAAAGCATCTGAACCCCAAGCTTTATTTGCAATTCTTTGAATTGATAATGCAGTAGAATTACTATTATCAGGAAAATTAACACTTAAAGAACCATCCATTAAGACTCCACTTGATGAAGATGTATAAAGTGCAATATTATCTCCACTATTACTTAAAGTGAGACGGTTATTCGCTCCTCTTGGACCAGCAATGGTTAATACTTCTCCTGTTATATCGGTTAAATCTGATGCAAATGTACCTGTACCTGAAGTAGAAACCACCACATAAGATTTAGGCTGTAAAATTGTTCCTGAAGGAATTATACAATCGCCTTCATTTGTAGCCGGATAAGAAGAGTGGTCGGTTAAATACCAATTTCCAATATTAACAGGGTAATCAGTAGAATTATACAATTCAACCCATTCTTGTGTAGATTCGTAACTTATTTCTGAAATATAAACTTCACCTGGTAAAGGATTATAAGTAATATCAAATTTATTACTTGTTATTGAATTTACTCCAAATGAAGATGCTGTTAAAACTAAACCTGTATCTGGATCTAAATGGAATAAACTATCATAACTAACCAATCCATTATTTGGAGTCTTTGTTGTTACTGAAAGTAAAGAAAGATTTCCTGAGCTGTTTAAAGTGATATCGTAAACAAAATTTAAATCTACATTTTCTAAAGTATCAATTGCAGCAACAATAGGTGATACAGAAAATGTAGTACCTGTAATTGAACTAAGCGGTTGTTCACGGAATTTAAGTTTAGTTGCAGTTACTTCAATTCTATTTCTATCTCCTGAAGTAGAAGTAAATGCACCACCAGCATTTAATGAAGTAAAGCTTGAACCATTAACACCTGTAGTTGTATTTAAAACCGTAAACATCATTTGTGTTTGGTCTGTTTGATTCGATTTAAAACTTGCCCTTAAACTTAAATCTTCAAATGAATCATCACTTATATTTAAGCTTAAACCACTAAATACTGCCGTAGTATCTGTAATAGAGATCTCAGACAATTCTGTAGCTCCTGAATACAATGCTAATCTTTTGATTGCAGTGCTGTTTTCAATATCAAAAGAAATACTATTTAATATGGTTGGTGAAAGGTCTAAATCACCACTTATTCCTCCATCTCTTACAGTAAACATTCCTACTTCCAGCGAATTTGTTAGGTTCAAGTTTGTAGTGTCTTGGTAACTAAAATAATCAATAGATGAAGGTTCTACAAATGTTTGGTGAATGATGATATCAGAAATATTTGAATAAGCAAGTCCAGTAGTATTTTCATTACTTATACCAAATGAGCTTGTTAAATAATTTGAAGAAGCACCAGTTCCATTGTAAGTAAAAATTGCAAAATGATAACTTGTACCCGGACTTAAATTAGTTATTTCAATACTATCTGTGGTTGTAGAACCATTATATACTATAAACTCATTCGTATTTAATATAGAACCAGAACCATAAACTGAATTAGCAGTATAAGCTGTTGCGTCTAGTGGAATTCCAGTTACAGGAGAATTTATTGTCATTGCCACTAAATATTTAGAACCATTTCCACCTGAAAAATGAATAGTCATTTTATTGTTGCTGATATTGGTTGCACTTGAGAATACAGGTGCGGTATCGGGTTCATTTTCCAAGAAGTTAAAAACCCATGTAGGAAATGTTGCAAATGTTAATCTGAATGTCCAATTCAATGTATCATGAACATTTACTACCATTTGAGCATCTGTTGCATTTTGAACTGCATTTGTTAAAAATGCTGAACCATATAAACCAGAACCTGCTACAAAGAAATTAGTTCCTAAAGTTAAACCTGTTGGTATATAAGTCTGACTTGCAATAGGAGTTCCTGTATTAATGATTGGTCCTGTAGTAAATCCGCATATAAATGATGGATTTGACTCTAAACCTTGAAAAGCAAAAATCTGCTCTCCAACCGAACTTAATCCACTGGCTAAGGTTCCTGTACCATGACTTACACTAGAAACGGGATCTGTAATCATAGTTACAACCGTTCCTTTCGGCAAACCGCCAGAAGGAGCTGTCCAGATACCAATACTTTCAGAAGCTGAAAAAGCAGGAACAACTAATGAACTATCCCAGTTCTTATCGGTAAACTTAATTTTTGTTCCTTCTGGAATCATTGTATTGGCCACAAATGAAAACCTATCATTTCCGGTTGCATCAAACCCAATAATCGAAATACTACCTGATGATAAATTTAATATCTCACCTACTAAACCTAAATTAGTTGTTGTGGCACCAGTTGAACTTAATGTCAAACTTCCTGATGTGTTTAATAAGGTTGTAGGTTTGTATCTAACATAAATTGTTGTTGGTGCAACTGCACCATTTATTGGTGTTAAAACAATTGGATTCGATGGAGAAAAAGAAACTCCTGATAATTGCGAAATCTCAAATCCTGCGCTAGGAACTATTGAAATATTATCAACCAAATAATTACCAGAAACAGTTATCGTTTGTTCTGAAGAAGCTGAATTAATTGCAGGACTTACAAAAGTACTTGCACTACTCACAACAAAACTTGGATCGTATGAAAGTACTCCTTTTAAAACTACATCATCAATTCGAATAGATAAACTTCCTGTTTTTACAAACCTAATTTTTAAACCACTAATTTGAGCACCGGTAGGTAAACTTAATGTTTTTGATAAATACCAACCTGTCGCAGCTGAAGCAGATTCATTAAACAAAGCAGATGATGTATTAGCTATTGTTATCCAAGATGTACCATTCCAATAATCAACCGATAATGAAGCATGTGAAGTTCCACTTTCTTTTCTATAACCAAATTGTAAAGTCAGATTATTGTAGTTAGAAACATTGATTGATTCTATTGATAAACCAAAAGCTGCATTTGTTGCTGCAAAAAATGCATTGCCATTTGAGGATGATCCAGTATAAGATGCTGATGGATTAGTTACTCTAAAATCACACGAATTAACCTGACTACCATTTGAATAAGTTAATACTCCTTTGTTTTGAAAAGTTGCTGGGGCAGTTCCAATATTGTAATTTACAAGTGTAGTATTTGAAGATGGCGTTCCAAAGTTTTCGGAAAAAATATTTATAGGGAGATTTTGTAAAATATCAAACGTATCTGAACTTATAGATGTCAAACCTAAATTTGATGTAAATGTAAGAATAGCATCATTAAAAACTGCTGAATGGATGATACTATCAAACAAAGCAACTCCTGCAAGAGATGTAGAAACATTTTTAGAAATCGAAGCAAGAGTTCCTGTTGAACTTACTGTAATATTGCCATTAAAATCTAAGTCTAAATTATTCAAACTATCGATTGCATGAATAAGAACTGCTGGCGAAATAACAGTGTATTGAAAAGTTCTAGTTGGTTGCTGAGCGATACTTAATTTATTAGCTATAACTTCAATTCTATTCTTATCGCCAATAATAGAACTAGCTGCAGCACCAGCATTAAATGAATTAAAATTTGACCCTAATGAATTTGCATTAGCTAAATTTACTATTATTGATAATTGTTGATTATCTGTTATTGTTGGGAGAAAAGTAGCTCTTACAGATATTTCAGTTGAATCATTATCTTGGGCTATTAAACTCAAACCTAAAAATGAAATTGAACTTGAATTCACAGGCAATTCAGCTATTTCAACCCCATTATTATAAAGAGCAATTCTACTTAAATTAGCATGATTCCCTAAACTCAATCCAAGTGAATTTAAGGTCGTTCCAACAGCATCCGCATCAGAAGAACTACCACCATCTCTCAATTGAAAACGAGCCAACTCAATACTATTA
>JBIPMI010000015.1:0-17311 GCA_044369215.1 Bacteroidia bacterium
AGTAAACCAGCTCTTTTCGCCATTTTAACATTTAAGCCTAATTCTGCAGCCATTGTCGCACATAGGTTAGCAACTTCTCTTGAATGTTGAAGAAGATTTTGTCCATAACTTGAACGATATCTCATTCTTCCAACCATTCTTATTAATTCAGGATGTAAACCATGAATTCCAAGGTCGATACAGGTTCTTTCACCAATTTCTACCAATTCTTCCTCGATTTGTTTTTTGGTTTTGGCAACAACTTCTTCAATACGAGCCGGGTGAATTCTTCCATCTGTAACCAATCTGTGCATAGCTAAACGAGCAATTTCTCTTCTAATAGGGTCGAAACATGAAAGAATAATTGCTTCAGGGGTATCATCAACAATAAACTCTACACCTGTTGCGGCTTCCAATGCTCTGATATTCCTTCCTTCTCTACCAATAATTCTGCCTTTAAGTTCGTCAGATTCAATATTAAATACTGAAACCGAATTTTCTATTGCTTGCTCTGCTGCTGTTCTTTGAATGGTACTTAAAACAATTTTCTTTGCTTCTTTAGTCGCCATCATTTTTGCTTCGTCAGTAATTTCTTTAACACGAGCCAAAGCTTCTGTTCTGGCTTCTTCCTGTAAAGCTTCAACTAATTGTTTTTTAGCTTCATCAGCTGTTAATCCGGCAATTTTCTCAAGTTGTTTAACCTGACTATGTAATGCTTTTTCAGCTTCTTCTTTTTTAGCAGCAGCAGCGTCTAATTGTTTTTGAAGCAATTGTTTGATGCTATCTAATTCAGCATCTTTTCTTTGCGCATTTTCTAATTTTTGTTTGATGCTTTGTTCTTGTTGTTTGATTTTGTTTTCTTCTTTTAAAATCTGTTGATTACGATTGGTGATGTCTTTGTCGTGCTCCGATTTTAATTGAAGGAATCTTTCTTTTGCTTCAAGAAGTTTGTCTTTTTTAAGAATTTCTGCTTTTGTTTCAGCTTCTCTAATTATTTCCTGAGACCTGGATTTCAGGATGTTGTTGTTAACAACCCACATAATTCCTGCGCCAACGCCCAGTGAAATCATGATAAAAATAATAACTAAATAAATTTCCATATATATATATTGTTTTGAGTGCCGGGCAGATTGCTAACACGCAAAATCAAAATAGGGGAGGAAGGAGTTCATTAATCTCCTTTAACTTACTTTCTAAATCAACCTGCTCATTCCCTTGTCTTTCCAGGAGCTTCTGGTATTCTGAGGCTATCTCCAGAGCAAACATGGCTAATGCGTCCTGGTTATCCCTTAGGGCAAACTGTCCGGCATAAGCCTGCAGTTTTTCTTGTATGAGTTTACCGGCAGCCCTTATCCGTGCTTCATCTTCTGATGAAACAGTTAACGGATAAACACGTCCGGCTATATTTATGTTAATTGAAAGTTCGTTCAACCCTGTTGACTTCACTGGTTTAACAACCTGATGCATTCATCTATCTCACGGAGCTGTCTGTTAATTTCAGTTTTAACAGATTTCATATCCAATTTCGAAAGATGAATTCCCTCAGCAAGTTTAGCAATTTTATTCTTTTCTTCTAAGATTTCTATGCTTTGTTGCTTTTCTATTATTTCTTTTTTTAATTTTTCCTTTTCATTTTTAAGTTGATTCACTTCATTTCTTAGCATTTGCAGCTCTTCCATGAGGTAAATCACCTTCAGTTTTATTTCTTGTAAATACTTGTCGTTTTGCCTCGTTAACATCTTAAGCCCTCAGTTTTGCTCCTGCTTCTTTTTCAAATTGTTGAATTAATTTCTTCATACAATCTTCAATTTCCTGATCGGTTAAAGTTTTATTGTCATCCTGTAAAATAAAACTTAATGCATACGATTTTTTACCTTTTTCTATTTTATCACCTTGGTAGAAATCGAAAATATTTACATTTTTCAACAAGTTCCCTGCCGATTTTTTAGCAATTTTCTCTAAATCTCTATAGGCAATCTGCTCATCTAGCAATAAAGCCAAATCTCTTCTTACAGCAGGATAAATCGAAACAGGTTTTAATTTAAACTTATTCTCTTTTGCTAAAATTAACCAGGTAGTCCAGTCAATTTCTGCAAACCATACATTTTTCTCTACATCAAACTTATTTGTTTTGCCTGATGGAATATTTCCCAAAACAACAACAGTTTTGTTTTTTATGCTGATTTCAGCAGCGTTATCTAAACTAGCTTCTTCGGGATATTTCCATTCCCATTTTTCAAAACCACTTAACTCAAGTAATTGTTCTATCACTTGTTTTAATTGATAATATCCAAATTCATCCGTTTGCGTATTCCACGATTCTGGTTGCTTTCTGCCATGCGATGCTAAAATCAAATGCTTCTTTTCTATATAAGAACTCAATTGATTTTCATCACCCTGTTTTGAATAAGTTTTACCGAATTCAAAAAACCTCAAATCACTTTGTTTCCTGTTATTATTGTATTGAATCGCTTCTAAAGTGCTGTTCATCATGTTTAATCGCATGATGTCTAAATCACTGCTTAAGGGATTTTTCAAATAAACAGCCGTTTTTAATTCCTCCTCAGTATAATATGAACTTTTTGTGAGAGAGTTAGTTGCGATTTCTAAAAATCCATTTGAACTTAAAAATCCAGCAAGTTTGTTTTTTAGTTTTAATCCAAATTCATCCTCACTAAAACTCATGCTCGATTTAATACTGGTGCCCATTTCAATATTATTCAAGCCATAAATCCTAAGAATTTCCTCAGTAATATCGGCTTGTCTGGTCACATCAGGTCTGTAGGCCGGAACTTCTAATTCAAGTTCATTTCCTGAATCTGAAATAATTTTTATTTCAAGTCGATTTAATATATCAAGGATTCTTTCTTTAGATATTTCTTGTCCGATTAATTGATTTGATTTAGCAATATTAAATGTAAACCTGGCTGGATTTATTTTTTCAGCATAAACATCAATGATATTAGAAATCTCTCCTCCACCAATTTCAGTAATTAGTTTTGCAGCCCATTCAGCAGCAAAAATTGTGATTTCAGGGTCTGTTCCTCTTTCAAACCTGAAACTTGCATCAGTATTTAATGCATGTGATTTAGCGCTTTTTCTGGTATAACTTCCGCTGAAGTATGCACTTTCTATGAAAATATTTGTGGTCGTGTTTTCAATTCCTGAATCCTTTCCACCAAAAACACCTGCTAAGGCTAAATTTTGATTAGTGTCTGCAATCATGCATTCATGTCCTTGCAGTTTTCTTTCTGCACCATCAAGTGTTACAAATGTTTCTCCTGCATTTGCTTGCTTCACTATGATTTTATTTCCAGAAATTTTATCAGCATCAAAAGCATGCAAAGGTTGACCAATGCTATGCAATACATAATTGGTAACATCAACAACATGATTAATAGGCTTTAGGCCTAAAACAGATAATCTGTTTTTTAACCAATCAGGAGATTCCTTCACAGTAATGCCTGAAACCGACAATCCTGAATATCTTTTGCAAGCTTCATTGTATTGAATTTCTACTTCAACCTGGCAGGCTTTTCTGCTTGATTCCAGTTTAAATTCAGGCTTAATAATTTTTGCACCTGTTAAAGCGTGTAGGTCTCTTGCAACACCTAAATGACTAGCAGCATCACCTCTATTAGCAGTTAGGCCAATCTCGATTAAATAATCACTATAAACCGGAAAATACTTGCTGGCATTTGCTCCAACTTCATATTCCTGTGGAAGCACTAAAATTCCATCATGACTTTCACCAAGACTTAATTCATCCTCGGCACAAATCATTCCTTCACTTACTTCACCTCTGATTTTGGCTTTTTTGATTTCAAATGACTCTCCTTTACTTGGATGCACTGTTGAACCAACTGTTGCAATCAAAACTTTTTGGCCGGCAGCCACATTTGGTGCTCCACAAACAATTTGTTTTGGTTCAGGTAAACCAATATCAACCAAACAAACACTCAGTTTATCTGCATTAGGATGTTGTTTTCTTTCTAAAACGTGTCCAATAACAATACCATCCAATCCTCCCGGAATACTATAAAATGAAGAAATATCTTCCACTTCCAATCCTGAACCTGTAAGCAATTTGTCTGTTTCTTCCGGACTAATGGAAAGGTCAATAAATTCTTTTAACCAATTGTAACTTATTTTCATATCTAATTAAAACTTGGCGAAAATAAGCAAAACTTCATGTTTGCCCCTTGTTTTGTGGAAATCCTATGGTAATTGGGCTACTTTTTTTGATTTACTTTGCATAATCATGAAAAAAACGCTCATAATTGGTGCCAGTTCAAAACCCGATAGGTATTCTTATAAAGCAGAAATGATGTTAAGGTCATACGGACATGAAACATTTTTGTTTGGAAAGCAAAATGGTGCTGTTGAAGGAAAAGAAATTAGCAAAGAATGGCCAATTTCAAACGATTTTGATACAGTTACTATGTATGTAAATCCGGGTTTACAAGCCGAAATGGAAGAAGCTATCATCAAACTAAAACCCAAAAGAGTTGTTTTTAATCCGGGAACCGAAAATCCTACATTCGAAAGTCGTTTGGAATCTAATGGAATCCAGGCTTTAGAAGCTTGTACCTTGGTCCTTTTAAGTACTAAACAATATTAAAGTCTAATGAAAAATATATTTAAATTCTCATTCGTGTTTGTTGCTGTGTTAACAGTATTTGCTTGTCAATCTCCTAAAGAAAAAGCTTTAAAATCAATCAAGGATTTAGAAGCTGGAGACAGCGCATTTAGTGATGAGTTGATTCAAAAATTGAAAACGGCCTATGTCGATTTTGCAACAAAATATCCTGATGACCAGCAAAGTGCAGAATTTTTGTTTAAAGCAGCACAAAAGGGAATTTATTTAGACCAACCAAAAGAATCTGTTGAATTTTTAGACAAATTGGTTAAAGATTATCCTTCATCTCCAATGGTTGAAGAAGCTATGTTTTTATCAGCATATACCTTAGAAAATAATATTCAAGATTATCCTGCAGCTAAAGCCAGATACGAGCAATTTCTTGTAAAATATCCCAAAGGAGAATTAGCTGATGATGCCAAGTTTTCTATGGAACACATGGGTGAAAGTGCCGATGAATTGCTGGAAGACAAAGAATAGGTAAAATTCCTTTCGGAGTATCATTCTTTAAGAATATCGCACGTGTTACCTATAATTTATTTTAGAAAAACTCGGGACATTTTTAAATTGATTTACGACTTTAATTCAATACAAGATGAATTAAAAATAGAATCAAGTTTTTTTATGAAAATTCCTAAAATCCCATAGTGATGACATTATTGTAGTGAATAAAAATGAATGAATGAGCCCCACCTCAAAACGAACGCGAACCGAAGGTTCGCGTTCGTTTTGAGGTGGATTAATCTTGTTATTAAATTTACTGGTAAAGAAACCGAAAATCGTTTTATTCTTTGATTTTTAGCTTCAATTTTAATTTCCCATAATCAATAATGGCTTTGGTTTTCATTAAAATATCACTGCCAAGAATTCCTTGTATTTGCGGTATTCCTGCTGCCTGATAAGCCATATTTACATGTGAAATATCTAAAATCGCTATTTCAGGATTCTTTAATTTTATCTCACCAATACTCAAACTACTTAAGTTGAATAAGCTGGTTTCAACTTTATCTGCACCCAATCCAACCGATTCTGTCTTGTTTATTTCATTCTTTTTGCCTGAAATTTCAGCTATTTGCTCCAAATCAAATACCGTTTTTGAGGCTCCGGTATCGAGTAAAAGTCTTACTTTTTTTCTTCCTGCTTTTGCTGTTATAAAAAGATGGTAGTTTTCTTCTTCAATTTCGATTGCTTCGATATCAATTTCTACTTTTTTAGACATTATTTTTTTTTGGCAAGGTACAAAAGCTTCCAACAGTTTTCAACGCGACATTTTTCTCAAACGAATATTTTTCTTGACCAAAGCCATTGTAAATACAAGGCCTAAGCACTATTCACAAGTATGTGGATAACCCATGTTAATATACACAAGTGGGGAAAAGTGGTGAAAAGTGGAAAAATGTAACTACTTTTACACTGCAAATGCAATTGCTCAATAATGACGCAGCTTCACGGAGAATATGAATGTAAAATGGATGCCAAGGGACGGTTAATGATACCGTCTGCCTTGAAAAAGCAGCTTCCTAAAGAGGCCGCTGATTCCTTTTTCATCAACCGTGGTTTCGAAAAGTGTTGTGTGCTTTATCCAAGTAATGAGTGGCAAAGCATTGCTGAGGAAATAAATAAGCTGAGTGATTATATCCAGAAGGAAAGAACCTTTAAACGTTATTTTTTAAGAGGTGCTTCTAAATTGGATATGGATAATGCATCTCGTGTTTTGTTGCCAAAATCACTTCAGGAATATGCAAATCTTGAAGGTGATTTGATTTTACTGGCTTATGGTAACAAAATTGAGATTTGGAATAAAGCTGAGTACGAAAAAATGTTGGATGAAGAGCCATCAGATTTCAGTGCTTTGGCAGAAGAAGTAATGAGCAACAGAAAAAAGGAGGGCAATGATGGAAAATAAATACCATGCTCCCGTAATGCTTTCTGAATGTTTGGATGGTTTAGCTATTCAAAAAGATGGCGTTTATGTTGATGTTACTTTTGGTGGTGGTGGACATTCAAAAGCGATTCTAAATCTATTAGGCAAAAAAGGAACTTTAGTTGCTTTTGATCAGGATGAAGATGCCAAGAACAATTTGCCTCAGGATGACAGATTGGTTTTCATCGACCAGAATTTTGAATTCATGGAAAACCATCTTTTGTACCAGAATTGCTCTCCTGTTAATGGAATACTTGCAGATTTAGGTGTTTCATCACATCAGTTTGATGAAGCAGGAAGAGGTTTCTCATTTAGGTTTGATGAAGCTGAGCTCGATATGAGAATGAATGCTCAAGCCGGAATGAATGCTGCAGATATTCTCAATGATTATAAAGAGGAAAATTTAGCTAATCTCTTCTATTTATATGGTGAATTGAAAAACTCACGTGCTTTGGCTTCTGTAATTGTTGCTTATAGAAGTCAGCAAAAAATCACAAAGGTAATTCATATAAAGGAAGCCCTTAAAAGATACACACCAAAGTTCGGTGACTACAAATTTTTTGCTCAGGTATTTCAGGCTTTAAGAATAGAAGTGAACCGTGAAATGGAAGTTTTGAGAAGTTTTCTTGAGCAAAGTGCAAAGGTTTTGGCTCCTGGAGGAAAACTAGTTGTGATGAGTTATCACTCGCTTGAAGACAGATTGGTGAAAAACTTTATGGCTACAGGAAATTTTGAAGGTGAAGCTATAAAAGATTTTTACGGAAATCTAATTCGTCCATTTGAACAAGAAAGCAGAAAAGTTATAACAGCTTCTGAGGAGGAATTACAAAGAAATCCACGTTCAAGGAGCGCAAAATTAAGGATTGCAGAAAAGGCTTTGATTGGATAAGGATGAATAGAATTGTTGAAGAAAAAGAAGAACAAAAAGTACCTGATAAAGAATCAGTAAAATTCACCGAAAGGATGAAAAAACTTGCTGATTTCGATTTCAGTTTAAATAGAGCCCAACTGTCAAAGCAAGCTCCATTTTTAGCTTATGTTTTCTTATTGGTTGTATTGTTTATTTATAATAGTCATACCGCCGAAAAAACCATTCGCAGAACCAATAAACTAAACAATGAAGTTAAGGATTTAAGAAGTGAATATATAACTGTACTGAGTGAATTGATGGGTGAAAGCAGACAAAGTTCAGTTGCAAAAAGATTAGAAAAAACAGGAATAAAAGAATTAAAAACACCTCCGAGTAAAATTACCTATAGTGGCAACTAGTACTAATACCAATACAAGAAAAGCAATACTCATACGCACAGGCGTAGTGTTTGCTTGTATGTTCTTGTTTGGAACTGTTATTGTTGCTTACCTATTTAAAATTCAGGTTAAAGAAGGTCCTCAATGGATTGCCTTAGCAGAAAGCTTGAGTACAAAAGAGGTAAATCTTGAACCTGTTCGTGGTAATATCTTTGATTGTAATGGTAATTTATTAGCTACTTCAGTTCCCATTTATGATGTAAGAATTGATGGTAAGGCAACTGGATTTACCAAAAATGAAAACCTGGAAACTGATTTGGATTCTCTTGCTATTTGTATGTCGGCAGAGTTCAAGGATAAAAGTGCTAGAGCTTACAAGGATTTATTCAGAAAAATTACCAAAACCGGCAACAGATACTATTTATTGAAGAATAAAATCAGCTTCCACCAAATGCAAAACCTGAGTAAGTTTCCTATTTTTAGAATGGGTAAATACAAAGGAGGCTTACTTGTTACCGAAAGAACTAAAAGAGAAAAGCCATTTGGATACTTAGCTGAAAGAACAATTGGTTTCCGTCAGGCACTTGATGCCGATGAATCTAACGTGATTAAAGTTGGATTGGAGGGGAGTTTTGATAAATATCTTGGAGGCAAACGTGGTAAACAAATCATGCAAAGAATTGCCGGTGGTACCTATATTCCGATCAACGATGAAAGTACAATTGATGCGCAACAAGGAAAAGATATTTATACAACCATTGATATCAATTTACAGGATGTAGCCGAAAATTCATTGATGAATACTTTGGTTGAAAATGATGCTGAATGGGGAACCGCTATTTTGATGGAAGTTGCTACCGGAGAAATTAAAGCCATGGCAAACTTAAGCCGCGTTTCAGAAGGAAAGTATACCGAAAAATTCAACTATGCCATTGGTGAAAGAATGGAACCGGGTTCAACTATGAAATTAGTTTCAATGATGGCTTTATTGGAAGATGGTCATGTAAAACCAACAGACCATGTTGATGCCGAAAACGGAGAAAAATTGTTCTGTAGTTCTACCATGCGCGATTCTCATTTAGGTACTGGTGTGGTAACAATGCAAGAGGCTTTTGAACATTCATCAAATGTGGCTTTTGGAAAACAAATCAATCGCTTTTATCAAAGAAATCCTCAACAGTTTTACGATCATATTGCCAAGGTAAATTTAACCTCAAAGTTAGGTTTACAATTAACAGGTGAACCTAATCCTTATGTAAGAAAACCAAATGATCCTCAATGGTCGTGCACTACTTTACCTTGGATGAGTATTGGTTATGAAGTTTTATTTACTCCACTTCAAGTTTTGAGTATTTATAATGCAGTTGCTAATAATGGTAAATTAATGCAGCCACTATTGGTTAAATCGGTTTCAAATGCAGGTTCAAAGGTTATTGAATATCCTTCTAAAGTTTTGGTTGAAAATGTATGCTCACAAAATACTGCCAAACAATTACGTTCAATGATGGAAGGTGTTGTTATTCGAGGCACTGCAAGTTCTTTAAAAAGTGATTTTTATTCTTACGCAGGTAAAACAGGAACTGCTGTAATTGCTAAAGGAAAACAAGGTTATTCTGGTGGAGTTGGTAAAATATACAGAGCTTCTTTTTGTGGTTATTTTCCTGCAGACCAACCTAGATATTCTTGCTTTGTTTTGATTAGTGAACCTCGAAAAGAGAACTATTATGCTGCTAAAGTTGCATTGCCGGTTTTCAAAGAAATTGCTGATAAGGTATATGCTACTTCATTGAATTTGCATAAAGAACTTAAATATGCGGCTCATTATACAATCAACGATTTACCTCAATCGAACAAAGCTTATACAGATGATTTGAAATTGGTTTTAAATCAAATTGGTATTTCAAACCACTTACATAATGATTCAATTACTGAAGAAGAAAGTATCTGGGCAAAAGCTGAAATTCAAGATAAATCAGTTGCTATTCAGCCGCTTCTTCATAATAAAGGTTTTGTACCTGATGTAAAGGGAATGGGACTTAGAGATGCAATTTATCTTTTGGAGAGCAAAGGATTAACTGTAAGAGTTAAAGGAGTTGGAAAAGTAGTTAGACAATCTGTTACACCTGGAACTCCGCTTGGTTTAGTTAAAGTAATTCAAATTCAATTGGGCAAAGCATGAAAAATTTAAACGAACTTATTTCTGTCATGATGCCTGTGGCTGTCTTAGGAAATGTTGAGCAAAATATCAACTTACTTTGTTATGATTCAAGAATTGCAAAAGAAGACTCATTGTTTTTTGCTATCAAAGGTACAAATGTTGATGGACATGATTTCATTCAATCAGTTATTGATAATGGATGTAAAGCAATTGTAATTGACCGTGAAGTTTCAATAGTAAACAATGCAATAACTTTTATTCAGGTTAAGGATAGTTCTGCTGCAATGGCTTTGGCTGCTAATTGTTTCTACGATGAGCCTTCTAAGAAATTGAAATTGGTGGCAGTTACCGGTACCAATGGTAAAACTACAGTTGCTACTTTATTATTTAGTTTGTTCCGTTCATTTGGACATCATGTAGGTTTGTTATCAACTGTTCAAAATCAAATTGATGAAACCGTTATTCCTAGCACACATACTACTCCTGATTCTATTAGAGTTAATGAGTTATTAGCCCAAATGATTGATGCCGGATGTGAGTATTGTTTTATGGAAGCTAGTTCTCATGCAATTCAACAAGATAGAATCAAAGCATTACATTTTGCAGGTGTTTGTTTTACCAATATCACACACGATCATTTAGATTATCATTTAACATTTGATAATTACTTAAAAGCAAAAAAGAAGTTGTTTGATGATGTAAATGATGATGCATTTGCTTTGGTTAATAAGGATGATAAAAATGGTATGGTGATGTTACAGAATACCAAAGCATCTAGATATTCTTATGGCATCAAAAACATGGCCGACTTTAAAGCTCGTGTTATTGAACATGATTTCAATGGCATGTTGTTGAATATTGATGGTGATGAAGCTTGGTTTAGATTGGTTGGGCATTTTAATGCCTATAATTTGTTAAATGTTTATGGAGCTGCATTTCTACTTGGTAAACATAAGGAAGAAATCATAACTCATTTAAGTTTATTGGGTTCGGTAAAAGGTCGTTTCGATTACTGTCGTTCTGCAAACGGAATTCACGGAATCATAGATTATGCTCATACTCCCGATGCCTTGGAAAACGTGCTAACAACCATCAATGAAATTAGAACTGGTAATGAGGAATTGATTACTGTAGTTGGTTGTGGTGGTAATAGAGATACAACAAAACGTCCAGTAATGGCTGATGTTGCCAGTTCAAAAAGTACCAAAACGATTTTTACTTCTGACAATCCAAGAAAGGAAAATCCTGAAGTAATTTTAGATGAAATGCAAAAGGGAGTTAAACCTCTTCATTATAAAAGAACATTACGAATTACAGATAGAAAAGAAGCCATTAAAACAGCTGTAAGCATGGCTAAAAAAGGAGATATTATTTTAATAGCAGGAAAAGGACATGAAACTTACCAGGACATAAATGGAGTTAAATATTCTTTTGATGATAAAGCCATCTTGATGGAGATGTTTGAAATTTTTAATGAAAACCAAGCCTAAATCAAACTATAACTATGTTGTATTATTTATTTGATTATTTAAACACCCAATTAAACATTCCCGGAACCGGAATATTTCAATATATTTCATTCCGTGCTGCTATGGCAATTTTGTTATCGCTTACCATTACTATGATTTTTGGTAAAACATTAATCAATAAGCTAAGAAATCTTCAGGTAAGTGATGAAATCAGAAACCTGGGTCTTGAAGGTGAGCAACAAAAAAAGGGTACACCTACAATGGGTGGTTTAATCATTCTTGCTGCAATTTTATTACCAACTTTATTGTTTGCACGTATTAATAACGTTTATATTCTTTTGATGTTAGTTTCTACTATTTGGCTTGGTATTGTTGGCTTTTTGGATGATTATATCAAAGTATTTAAAAAGAATAAGGAAGGTTTGGCAGGTAGATTCAAAATTTTGGGTCAGGTTGGTTTGGGTTTTATTGTGGCTACAACTTTGTATTTTAATCAACATGTAAAAACAAAGGAATTTTATAAGGCTTCAGAAGTAACTGAACAGTTTGTGAAGGACAATAATTTAACGCCTAAAATGATTGATAATCAAATGATGTTGGTTCGTGATATCAAAGCTACTACAACTACAATTCCTTTTTTTAAAACATCTGAATTTGATTATGCTGATTTACTAAAATTTGTTGGTGATAGTTATAAAGACTTTAATTATATCATTTATCTGTTGGTAGTTATTTTTATCATTACTGCGGTTTCAAATGGTGCAAATATTACGGATGGTATTGATGGATTAGCGGCAGGTACTTCGGCAATTATAGGTGTTGTTTTAGGCTTATTTGCTTACCTAAGTGGTAACATAGTTTTCTCTCAATATTTAAACATCATGTACATTCCTCACTTAGAGGAAATGGTAATTTTTGCAGGAGCTTTTGTGGGTGCATGTGTTGGCTTTCTTTGGTATAATTCATTTCCGGCCCAGGTTTTTATGGGTGATACAGGAAGTTTGGCTATTGGAGGAATCATTGCTTCTTTTTCAATCATGGTTCGTAAAGAATTATTGATTCCAATTTTATGTGGAATCTTTTTGGTTGAAAATTTATCGGTAATGATTCAGGTTTCATACTTCAAATACACCAAGAAAAAATATGGTGAAGGACGTAGGATTTTCAAAATGTCACCACTACATCACCATTATCAGAAAAGTGGATTTCATGAAGCTAAAATTGTTACTCGTTTCTGGATTATAGGAATCATGTTGGCTATTGCAACCATTATAACCTTGAAAGTTAGATAAAATGACTAAGCGCATTGTCATATTAGGAAGCGGAGAAAGCGGAACAGGAGCAGCCATTTTGGCCCTTAAGCAGGGTTATGATGTGTTTGTTTCTGATGCAGGCGCTATCCCCGAAAAATATCGCGTTGAATTAGATCAACATGGTATTTCTTATGAAATGCAACAACATACACATGAACTTATTTTAAATGCTGATGAGATTATTAAAAGCCCTGGTATTCCTGAGAAAAATGAGCTGATAAAAACAATCAGAACGAAGGGAATTCATATTATTTCTGAAATAGAATTTGCTGCTCGTTTTACTAAATCACCTAAAATTTGTATCACAGGTACAAACGGAAAAACTACCACTACTTCGCTAATTTATCATATGATGAAAAAAGCAGGTTTAAATGTAGCAGTTGGTGGCAATATCGGAATCAGTTTTGCAAGATTGGTTGCTGAAGGCAATTATGATTTTTATGTATTGGAAATAAGCAGTTTTCAACTTGATGATATGTATGATTTCAAAGCCGAATGTGCAGTGCTTTGTAATATCACTCCGGATCATCTTGACAGATACAATTATGAATTGCAGAATTATGTGAATTCAAAGTTTAGAATTCTTCAGAATCAAACAGAAAACGATACTTTCATTTATTGTGCAGATGATGAATTAACCATGAACCATTTAAAAACAATTAATGTAAAGGCTAAATGTTTTCCATTTTCACACGATGTGGAACATATACCAGGGGCTTTCATAAAAGATGGACAACTAATCGTAGACATTAACAACGACAAAATTAAACAATTTACCATGTATACTTCAGATTTAGCTTTAAGAGGCAGACACAATGCCTACAATTCAATGGCAGCCGGAATTACCGGAAGCGTTTTTCACATTAGAAAAGACATTATCCGTGAAAGTTTCATGGATTTCCAAAATGTAGAACACAGATTGGAAAAAGTTGCAACGATTAGAAACGTTGAATACATCAATGATTCTAAAGCTACCAATGTAAATTCTTCATGGTTTGCACTAGAAAGCATGGATAAACCAACAATCTGGATTGCAGGTGGTGTTGATAAGGGCAATGAATATGCAATGCTTCAAGAATTAGTGCGTGAAAAGGTTCGTATTTTAGTTTGTATGGGATTAGATAATTCTAGATTACATGAAGCTTTTGGTGGTGTTGTTGATTTAATTATCAATACAACCAGCGCACAAGAGGCTGTTCATGTTGCTTCAAAAATGTCTAAACCAGGTGAAGCGGTTTTACTTTCTCCCGCTTGTGCTAGTTTCGATTTGTTTAAAAACTACGAAGACAGAGGTCGTCAATTTAAAGCTGCTGTTAAACAGTTATAATTATGTTATCCAGACTTCTGAATATCGAAAAAATCAAGCCGCAAGGTGATCCAGTTATGTGGATTATCATTGTGTTTCTATCGGTATGGGGTTTGGTGGCTGTTTATTCTTCTACAGGTGCACTGGCTTATGCAAAACATGGTGGCAGTGCGGAAGTCTATTTGTTTCAACAGTTTGCATACTTAGCAATTGGATTTTATGTCATGCTTTTTATTCATAGCATCCATTATAAAATGTTTATGAAGGTTGCCAAACTGGTTCTTTATATATCTTATGTTTTGCTCGTATTAACACTGTTTGTTGGTGCAGAAATCAATGATGCTCAGCGTTGGTTAAAGATTCCATTTATTGGTATCACTTTCCAAACATCTGAAGTAGCTAAAGTGGCATTGATTATGTACATAGCAAGTGAGCTGGCTAAAAAGCAAGATGATATTAAAGATTTTAAAAAAGGATTTCTTCCTATTCTTATTCATGTTGGTGTTACCTGTTTATTAATTGCTCCTAATAACTTATCTACTGCTCTTGTTTTAGCAGCAACTTGTATTGTTGTCATGTTTATAGGAAGGGCTAGTGTAAAGCATATTCTAATGGTTGGTGCCCCTATAATAATTTCATTAGCTTTACTTGCTTTTATAGTTGCCAATACAAATGATAAATACCTAAAACCTTTCGGACGTTTGCTTACATGGAAGCACCGTATCGAAAATTATTCAAATCCGGTTAAAGACCGCGATGTTACTTATCAAAATGATCATGCAAAAATTGCTATTGCCAGTGGAAGTTGGACAGGTAAAGGTCCAGGACAAAGTACTGAAAGGAACTTTCTTCCTGAAGCATTTTCTGATTTTATTTATGCCATCATAGTGGAAGAATATGGCATGGCTGGTGGTGTTATTATGTTGGTTTTATATCTCCTTTTTATGTTTCGTGCGCTGCGAATCATTTTTATAAGTCCTAAAGCATTTGGTGCTTTGGTTGCAGTTGGATTGTCGTTTACATTAGTCATGCAAGCCTTAATCAATATGGCAGTTGCCGTTAATTTATTTCCCGTAACCGGACTAACACTTCCTTTGGTTAGTAAAGGTGGAACTTCAATTATCATAACAAGTTTTGCATTTGGAATGATTATGAGTGTAAGTCGGCACGTTGAAAAAGATGAACAGGATTCTGCATCTCTAGCAGCTTAATTTTTTTGAATCATGAATGAAAAATTAAAAGTATTAATCAGCGGTGGTGGAACAGGCGGACATATTTATCCTGCCATTGCAGTTGCTCAGGCTATTGAAAAGAAATTAAACGGTAATGTTGAATTTCTTTTTGTAGGTGCTTCTGATAGAATGGAAATGGAAAAAGTACCTAAAGCCGGATACAAAATTGAAGGTTTATGGATTAGTGGTTTTCAAAGAAGTTTAAGCTTCAAAAACCTCATGTTTCCTTTTAAAGTAATAAGTGCTGTATTAAAATCAAGAGGTATTATAAGTCGTTTTAAACCCGAATTAGCTATAGGTTTTGGTGGATATGCAAGCGGTGCAAGTATGTGGGCTGCAGGTTCCAAATCAATTCCTATTTTAATTCATGAGCAGAATTCTTTTGCCGGTATCACCAATAAAATCCTAAAATCTAAAGCAAGCAAAATTTGTGTTGCTTACGACAATATGGATAGATTTTTTCCATCAAATAAAATCATCAAAACAGGCAATCCGGTTCGTGCTGATATTTGCGACCCTACTGACAAAAGAGAAAAAGCGATTTCATTTTTTAAACTCGATTCTTCAAAGAAAACAGTTTTAATTATTGGTGGAAGTTTAGGTGCCAGAACCATCAATCAAGCTATGTTAGCAGGGTGGGAGCAACTAGTGAATGCAGGATATAATGTTGTTTGGCAAAAGGGAAATAATTTTCCATCAGCAGATGGTTTGCAACATCAAAATTTAGTGGTAAGAAACTTTATTTATGAAATGGATTTTGCTTATGCCGCTGCAGATGTAGTTATTTCAAGAGCCGGTGCTTTGTCGATTGCAGAATTGGCTATCGTTAAGAAGCCGGTAATTTTGGTTCCTTCACCTAATGTTTCTGAAGATCATCAAACAAAAAATGCAATGGCTTTGGTTGATAAAAATGCTGCTATTTTAGTAAAGGATGTAGATGCAGCTCAATCATTAATTAATGAAACTCTTGCTTTATTAAATGATGTTTCTTTACAATCAAAACTTCAAAATGAAATATGCCATTTTGCTATTCACAATGCAGCGGAACTTATAGCAAATGAAGCCTTAGCTTTAATATGAAAATAAAATGAGCAGTATTGATATGGATTTCAGTTTAATTAAAAAAGTATATTTCCTTGGCATAGGTGGAATAGGAATGAGTGCGATTGCCAGGTATTTTAACCATGCAGGAATTCCTGTTTATGGTTATGATAAAACATCAACTGTTTTAACTAAACAACTTGAGGCAGAAGGTGTGCAAATACATTATTCTGATGATGTTAATTATGTACAATCACTAAATTTAAGTCCAAATGATACTTTAGTTGTATTAACTCCTGCTATTCCAAAAGACCATGGAGAATGGGCCTGGTTAAAAGAAAATGGATATACTATTCTAAAACGTTCACAGGTTTTGGGAGTTTTAAGTAGTTCTTTTAAAACAGCAGGTGTAGCAGGTACGCATGGAAAAACAACAACATCAACCATGTTAGCACATTTACTTAAACAAAGTAAGGTTGATTGTTCCGCATTTCTGGGAGGTATTTCCAGTAATTATCAAAGTAATTTATTGCTTCCATCAATAGATGTTTCTCAAAATTCATGGTTGGTAGTAGAAGCCGATGAGTTCGATCGTTCTTTTTTAACGCTTCATCCATCGGTTTCTATCATCACTTCTACAGATGCAGATCATTTAGATATTTATGGTGAGCACAGTGCCTTGAAAGATTCTTTTTTAGCCTATGCAAATCGTTTGGTAGAAGGTGGAAGTATTTATGTGAAATATGGGCTTGATTTGGTTCAGGAATTAAAGGGTAATGTTTTTACTTATGGTTTGAATGAAAATGCTGATGTGTTTGCGTTTAATATCAGAATCAATGGTGATGAACATATTTTTGATTTAAACTATAAGGGACTAGTTATAATTAATATCAATTTAGGAATACCCGGTTTGCATAATATCGAAAATTCGGTTGCTGCCTCAGCAGTTGCATTGGAATTAGGTGTAAGTGAAGATGAATTAAAATCAGCATTGAGCAGTTT
>JBIPMI010000216.1:0-5402 GCA_044369215.1 Bacteroidia bacterium
TTCCTTGCATTTAATAGCAGACTACCAAGATTTGCTCTTACTTCATCTATGTGATCACTTTCAGGAAATTGCTCTAAATATTTAACATATTTGGTCATTGCACTTCCCTGAACATTCATTTCATCTGATATTTTTGCACTAAAGTATAAAGCTTCATCAGCCATTTTGCTTGTTGAATCGGCTGCATAACATTGGTCGAATGCAGCAATAGCATTAGCTTTTTTATCTGTTTTTAAATATGAATCAGCAAGAGTAAACAATGAACTTTGTTTAATTGAATCAGAAGGATTTTCAATTTTTAGAAGTTGTTCAATGGCAAAATTATATTGTTGATTTTTATAATAGGAATAAGCTAATTGGAAATAATCATTGTTTTTAGGCATTACCGGCGCATCCTTCATAAATTGCTCCAAATAAGGAATAGCTTTAGAATAATTTCCTAAATTATAATGTGATTGGCCCAACATTCCTGCAACATCTATAGCCAAATCTTTATTAGTGATAGTATCACAATAATTAATAACCTCTTTGAATTGTTTTCTGGAAAAATATATTTGGGCTACATAAATCGATGCTAATGGGCCAAAAGTTTTATGGTATTTTATTCTTCCAAAATGTTCTAAGGCTTCATTAAAATCTGCTGATTGATAACAAACATATCCATAGTAGTAGTTTGTTGCATCGTAAAACTTACTCTTTTCGTCTTTAATTACTTTAAAAGAATTTTTCGATTCCTTAAACAAATTCGATTTAAACTGGCAGTATCCTAAGGTGAAATAATATTCTTTTTGGTCTGTATTTGATAAATAATCTGGATTCAAATCACTAAGCCATTTTACCGCGTCTTTATTGTTTTTATTTCTGTAATAAAAACGACCCAATTGGAATTTAGCCAATTTTGATTTTGGGTTTTCAGGATATTTTTGAACAACAGTAATTAATGACGATTCCGCATCAGGATTAAATAATTCCATTGCACAAGTTGCAGCGTAATATGTGGAATTAATTTTTAATTGTGGGTCTTTTGTGATGCCTGAAAACCAGGTAAAATGTTTTTGTGCAGCAGCGAACTTTTCTTTTTCGAAAAGCTCTAAACCTCTGTTATAAAAACGAATTTCATCATCATAAATCGCTGTTCTTTGGGCATTTGTTGTTGATGCAAAAAGTAGAAGTATGACAATAAAAGCCATTAGCTTTCCCCTGAATAGCAGGAATTTTTGCAGCCATTCTTGCTGTTTTGTTATAGTGACTTGTGCTCGCATAGTTAGTAAAACGAAACTATACGAGCACAGTTATTCTAGAAGCTCCAATTTATCCCCAAAGTGGGCATAATTGGTAATTGATTGATGCGTTTATAGTTCATTCTGTCGAAATAGAAGATATTTTCTCTATTTAACAGATTTGTTGCGGAGGCTATCATTGTTAATGTATTTTTAGCATTAAACTTGATTTTTTTGCTAATAGAAACATCAACTCTATGGAAAAATGGTAATCTACCTGAATTAACATCAGTATAAGCAATTCCTAAATTTCCATTTTGGTTATTGACATTTGTAGAAACTCCACCATTTAGATTTAACAATTCATAAAATCCTTGAGTTTGTGTAAATGGAAAGCCTGAACCTAAATTATAACGGGTATTTAAACTCCATGAATTTTGTTTTCCAAACTGATAAGTAAATACTAGATTGAAGTTATGGCGTCTGTCGAAATGCGGGAAATAAGTGCGTCTTCCATCATTGCGACTTACAAAAGTTAGTGAATAAACAGCCCAGATATACACACTTTTCTTTTCATATTTTATGCGCATATCAGCGCCATATGCTTTTCCAGTTTCTTTAATAATATCAGCTCTTTCGTAATAAGGTTTATCCTGATTTTTTTCGTTATCATCATAAAGTTTATCACGGTTGATATTGGTCACCTGACTAAAATTTTTCAGGAAAACTTCAGAATTTACTTCTATATATCTGCCTAAATCAAATTCTAAACCACCAACTAAATGTTCAGCAGTTTGCCTTTTGTATTCGCTACTTGAGCCATTAACTTTATCGGGACTGGCTAAAAATCCATAAAAAAGATTCACAACATCCTGGTCACTTACCGCACTCATTAGATTTTGCGAATAAGTACCTGCTGCAAATTTTAGACGAATATTAGAAGTTGCATTGTATTTAATTCCCAATCGTGGTTCTAAACTTGATTCTGCTAATGATGCATAATAAATTGCTCTTAAACCCGGTTCAACTACCAACCTGTTCCATACCTTTTTGTACTTAACAAATGCTTGTAATTCTGTATTATAGTCTTTGGCTTCAAGTTTTCTTCCAACGCTGTTCAGGTAATTAAAGTCAGTAGCAAATCCAACCGCATCAAAACCATATTTAATATCATCTTTACCAATAAAATTAGTAAAATTAATACTTCCATTAAACCCATTTATGGAGCTTTCTCTTGGTAATCCATCTGTTTCCAATTGTTTCATTAAATAGCCTGAATATCCAAAGGCAGCATTAATAACTGTGCTTGAACCATCCGGAATGATGAGCATATTTGCTCCAAAACCGCTTGAACCCCAATTGTATTGTGTATTCGAAAAATTTGCCTTATCAGTGAAATTAAATCCAAATAAATTAATACGGCTTCCATTAGAAGTGATATGGCTAAATTTTCCGTATAAATCATTAAAGGAATAAGGTAAACCATTTACAGGATCAGCATTTGGGTAAAATGTTGGGGCTGTTTTATTTAAATAAGATGTTTTATAAGATAAAATAACTGAAGAACTGGAACCGCCTTCACTAAAAGCTGAAATCGGACCTTCAAGTAATATTTTGGCAGTTATTGGATTTGCGCTCATTTTTCCACCAAATTCCTTTTTGTTACCTTCTCTGGTGCTAACATCAATAATTCCTGAAATACGTCCACCATATTGGGCATTAAATCCACCTGCACTCACTTCAGCATTTCTAATAATATCAGCATCAAAAACAGAAAATAAACCAATTGAATGGAATGGATTGTAAATAATCATACCATCCATCATTACTTTATTCATCACAGGAGGTCCACCTCTAATATATAATTGGCCTCCCTGGTCACCACTAAAATTAACTCCCGGTAAAACCTGTAAATACTGAACTAAATCCGGTTCACCTCCAAAAGTAGGTAACTGTTTCAGTTCTTTTTGGGTGATAACATTTGTAGAAATATTTACATTTTCTTTCGCTTTTTGTCTATCAGCCCTCACCTCAAATTCTTGTAATTGAGTTGATTTTGGTTTTAAATAAAAATTCTGATTTTGTATTCTACCTGCTGTTAGGTTTAACTCATATTTTGAAGTATCGTAACCAATAGACCAACACATTAAGGTGTATTTGCCTGGTTTTAAGCGAGTAATTGTGTAAAAACCATTGATATCTGTGGCTTTTCCCAACATCAATTCCTTAACTACAACATTTGTGAAAATTACAGGTTCTCCATTTGATTTGTCGTAAACAAAGCCCCTAACTTCAGCTGTTTGAGCCTGGTTTTGAAAATAAACGCCAAGACAGATTATTAATAAAAGTAATTTTTTTTTCATTTGATCGGCACGAATATAAGAGTCAGCCCTAAGACTTCAAGTTAATTTTTATCTTTAAAAAGTTGCATTGCTTTAATAATAATTAAAGGTTTTCATTATTTTGCGGCTTGCTGTGGCATTGCCATTCAAACAAATTTTAAATGAATGAATAAAAAACTGTTTCATTATAAGCAAATTGTAATTGCATTTCTAATTATTTCTTTATGTTTTTTTAGCACAATTAAAGTTTCAGCGCAATCAGGTTTGATGCAAACCAGAAACCTGAATATGTTGAAAATTGACCAATTAAATGATGACCAGATCACTCAATTTTCCAATGAATTAAATAAAACAGGCTTATCATGGACTGAAGCTGAAAAAGAATTAAGAAATAGAAATTTACCTGAAGATGAAATTCGTAAATTAAAAGTTAGAATTGAAAATTTAGCCGGTCAAACTTCAAAGAAGAATAATATCCAAAAGGAATCAACCAGAACAATAAACAATAGTATTGAACCAATTGAACATGTTCTGAACTCATTTCGATCACCAATTTTTGGAGCAGATTTATTCAGTAATAAGAATTTAAGTTTCGAACCTAATTTAAAAATTGCTACTCCATTAAATTATCAATTAGGACCTGATGATGAGTTAATAATTGATTTAACAGGATATTCAGAAGAAACCTATCAGTTAAAAGTGACTCCTGAGGGAAATATTAGAATTCCAATTTACGGAACGCTTTCTGTTTCTGGCGCTACAATTGAACAAGCCAAATTAAGAATCAGTAGTTTAATATCGAAACAAAACCCTACCATTTCTACCGGTGAAACAAAAATTGGAGTAAGTCTAGGGAATATTAGAAGTATTAAAGTTGTTATTTTAGGTGAAGTAAACTTGCCTGGAACTTACACATTGCCATCGCTTGCAACGGTTTTTAATGCATTGTATGCATCTGGTGGACCAAATGAAAATGGTTCATTTAGAAATATCAAAGTAATAAGAGCAAATAAATTAATTGCCACATTAGATGTTTATGACTATTTAATGAATGGAACTTCAAAAGCAAATATCAGATTACAAGACCAGGATGTAATTAAAGTGAGTGCTTATGAAAACAGAGTAGAGTTTAGAGGATATGTAAAAAGAGAAGGTTATTTTGAAACAAATAAAACAGAATCTTTATCTGATTTATTAAAGTATACAGGAGGTTTCTCAGGAAATGCTTACAGAGAAAGGATTAAAGTAGAAAGAAACGATGGCAAACAAAAAAGTGTTGCTGATATTCCTGCTTCATTGTTTGGTATTTTTCAGGCACGTAATGGTGATGTGTTTTATGTTGATAGTATTTTAACTCGTTTTTCAAATCGCGTAGAGATAAAGGGTGCCATTTTCAGACCGGGTTATTTTGCTTTAGAGGACAATCCAACAGTTTCAAAATTGATTAGTAATGCTGAAGGATTAAGGGAAGATGCATTTAAAAGTAGAGCTATTATATACAGATTGAAGGAAGATAATTCTCAAGAAATGTTGTCGGTTGATTTGGAAGAAGTTCTTTCCGGAAAAAAAGCAGATGTTCCCCTTAAACGTGAAGATGTAATAATCATAGCATCCAAAAATGAAATGAAAGAGCAGCAACAGGTGGTCATTAATGGTGAAGTTTTAAGACCGGGCTCTTATAAGTATGCTGAGAAAATGAAATTGGAAGATTTGATTATAGCGGCAGGTGGATTAAAAGAAAATGCTGCAATACAAAGAATTGAAGTTTCAAGAAGAATTAAAGACGCCGATAGAATGTCGGAAGGAGCTGCCATTTCAATGATTAAATCATTTGAAGTAA
>JBIPMI010000217.1:0-5388 GCA_044369215.1 Bacteroidia bacterium
ACACAGCCAAATGAATCTGTTACAATTAAACGAACACCATAAGTTTGAGTAGCACCTCCAAAAAACGGATTAAAAGTAACTACTGGATTGGTATCTATTCTAGCAGCAGGAGAGCCAAAAACATAAGTCCGATTAAATACCCAATTATAATTTAATTTTCCTGTTCCTGTTGAACTATTGGTAAAAGTAACATTGGTTCCTGGACAAGCATTATTTGGACTAAAACTAAAATTGGCTTGGACTTTTGAAATCTTTACATTTTTTAAGGTATCTGAAACAATAATTGTTGGTGAAGTTCTTACAATTCTAATGGCATAATTGTAAGAAGAAACAACTGAACTCGGAACTGTGAAATTTATGCTTAAAGAGCTTGAATTTGATAAAATTGTTGGTGAGGAAAAATTTCCATTTGAATTTGAAAGTTGAACTTGGAAATTCGGATTTCCAATTGGACCAATTGTATCAAACAAAATAGTATAAGTAGCCCCTGAGCACAATCCTGCTGCAGAAGAACTAAAGCGCAAATTATTAATAGATTGAGCATTCAATCCGAAAAATAAAAAGCAACTAACACAAATTGCAAGTATGTATTTGTTTATTCCCAATTAGAAAAATTTCGACTAATTTAAGATTATTTTATGAACAAAATATTTCTAAATCAGTAAAAAAATATGATGAAGAATCTTAAGGTATTATTCTTCAGAAAAAGAAAGGCCTTCTTCAATAGCCTCGTATCCTTGTTCGTTGAGCCAACGCGCGTAAGCTGCAGTAAACCCATGAGAAACAATTATTTTCTTTGCCCCACTTGCTTCAACAGCATAATTTAATCCATCCCAATCTGCATGATCACTTAAAACAAATCCCTTATCGGCAGAAAGTCTTCTTCTACTTCCTCTAACTGCCATCCATCCACTAGCAACTGCATCAGAATAAGGTTCAAACTTATTTAGCCAATTTGTTCCTGCAGCTGAAGGAGGTGCAATAATTAAAGCTGTTTTTGTTGATTCTTTACCAACTCCTGAATTTAAAATCTTCCAAGGCTTTAATTTAAATCCGGCAGCTTCACAGGCCTCATTCATATTGGCTATAGAACCATGCACATAAACTTCTCCAATTTCATGGTTTACATTTTGCAGAATTCTCTGTGCCTTTCCCAATGAATAAGCGAAAATAACAGATGCCATTTTCTTTTCCTGATTTGCTTTCCACCAATCATTTATTTGGTTAAAAACTATCTCTTGCTTTTGCCATTGATAGATTGGCAATCCAAATGTAGATTCAGTTATAAATGTATGACATTTTACAGGCTCAAATGGAATACTTAGTCCATCATTTTCTACTTTATAATCGCCACCTGCAACCCAGATCTCTCCATTGTATTCAAGTCTAATTTGAGCCGAACCAGGAACATGTCCGGATGGGTGAAATGAAAACTTAACTCCATTTACCAATAAACTTTCACCATATTGATAAGATGAAATTTGAGGGTTCCCTAAACGATGTTTTAAAATAGGCACACTTTGTTGGTGAGCAAAATATACTGAAGAGCCCGGCCTTGCATGATCGCTGTGAGCATGCGTAAGAAAGGCCTTTTCAACTGCAGCTGATGGGTCAATATAAACATCTGCCATTGGAACATACATTCCTTTTGGCGTGAATTCAATTAAACCTTTTGCCATCTATAATTTACGAAGAATCCTGGCCATAAAGAAACCATCGAAACCACTTTCTGAAGGCAAAATGGTCTTCATTTCTTCTAATTCAAATTCAGGATGAGAAGCTAAAAAAGTTTCTACTTGCTTTTGATTTTCACTCGGCAAAATACTGCAAGTTGCATAAACCATTTTACCTCCGGGTTTCACCATATTTGAGTAACTGCTTATGATTTCCTGTTGTGTTACTTGTAATCTATCAATAAAACTTTTATCCAATTTCCATTTGGCATCTGGATTTCTTTTTAGAACTCCCAAACCTGAACAAGGTACATCCAATAACAGTCTATCTGCTTGTTTTTCCAGCTTTTTGATGGTTTTACTTCCTTCAATTAGTCTAGGTTCAACAGTACTTACTCCTGCCCTTCTTCCTCTCTTTTTCATTTCATCCAACTTCCACTGTTCGGTATCCATGCTAATGATTCTGCCTTTATTAGCCATTGCAGATGCTAAATGTAAAGTCTTTCCTCCAGCACCGGCGCATGCATCAATTACACGCATTCCTGGTTCTATTTGTAAAAAAGGAACTACCAATTGAGAACTTGCATCCTGAACCTCAAATAATCCTTCTTTAAATTCAGGTGTAATAAATAAATTTTGCCTTTCATCTAAACGCAAACCATCTTTACAACCTTCAATCACATGAGTTTTAATATCTCTTGTAGCAAGAGATTTCATTAAATCCTCTTTTGTAGTTTTAAGTAAATTCACACGAATGACAACCGGAGCTTGCTCATTTAAAGCTTCAGCTTCAATATTCCATTGTTTGCCCAATTCTTTAACACCTAATTCATCTAACCAATCAGGATATGAATAAACCAGCTTTCTTTGGGTTTTGATTTGATTATAAGTGTGTTCAACTTTTTTAGGCTCAACATTTCTAAACTCCTGCCATTCAGGAATTTTAACTCCTTTTAATACCTGCCAGGTTCCAAAAAGTGTAAACAAATTTGGGTCGTTTAATTCATGATTTTCTAAACCGGCAACATGCCTGATTAAACGCCAGTATCTAACCATTTCATAGGTATTTTCGGCAATAAATGCACGATCACGAGCTCCCCAACGCTTATCCGATTTTAATAATCTTTCTAATGCTTTATCAGCATATTTACCTTCTTCAAAAATGGTATAGATAGCAGTATTAACTGCATTTATTAGATTTAAATGAAATTTCAAAACTTTTAATTTGTTACAAAGGTAAGCTTTGAAAGTCTAATAATCTCTATTTTAAAGCTTCATGACCAATCCGAACAAAGCAATTTGTCCAACAATTCTTTAGATACTTACAGTTCCTTTAGAACACGGTAATTCGAAGGAAGGTAATTGTTTACTCGATTTCCAAGAACTTTTATCCAACCCATTGACATCGATTGATAGGCTGCTAAATACCACCCAGCCTCCAAATCATTTAAAAGCAAATTCTGTTTTCTTAAAAATAAATGAGCTTGTTCTAAACTCAGTTCAGCCTTTTGAATTGATTTGTTTTTATGAATTGATAAAGCTAATTCATGCTCAGGAATTAATTGTTTCTTTTTATCTAATTCACCAACCGGAATTCCTGCTGTTTGAATAATTCCACTTCCAATTAAAACTTCAAAAATTCTGGTATGTGATTCTTCCATGGCATAATAGGTATCGCCATAATTGGTTATTGCAAAATCGCTATTGGGTAAAAACCATTCTTTAATAGGAGCAGCAGTATTTTTATTACAAAAACTTAATGACTTATGTTTATAGGTAACTCTACCTTCAGTTTCATCAGGCTTTCTTAAACAGGCAATAAAAAAACCTTCACCTTTTTGCAAATGGTAAGGGAATTTGTAAGAGTGATTTTCACATTCTTCAATATTCCAATCGGAAGGAATATTTAAAGGAATGGTTTCAAAACCTTGATTGATTAAATATTGAATCTGTTCTTCATCTTCCTTTTTATTAAATGTACAGGTTGAATAAATTAAAATTCCACCTGGTTTTAAAGAAGGAATGATGTCTTCGATAATTCGCTTCTGACGTGCAGCACACATATCTACTGCCTGTAAACTCCATTCGTTCATGGCAGAAGGATCTTTTCTAAACAAGCCTTCTCCACTGCAGGGAGCATCTGCAACAATTACATCAAAAAATGATGTTAGTGGTTTAAATGCTTTTGGGTCTAATGAACTACAGGCATAATTTATTGTCCCCCATTTAATGAGATTTTCTTTTAATACGGGAAACCTGGTTCTAATAATTTCATTAGCCAATAAAAAATCATCTTTTTCTAAAGTTGAAGCGATTAAAGTGCTTTTTCCGCCGGGAGCTGCACATAAATCCAATACCTTTAAATTTTGATTTTTAGGTTCTCTTAAAAGTTTAAAGACCGTTTCCAATGCATGTTTTAGAAACATACTTGAACTTTCCTGAACATAATAAGATCCGGCATGAAATAAAGGGTCGGCAATAAAGGATGGTCGATTTTGCAGAATCCGACCTTCTTCGCACCAGGGAATTAATGTTTCATTTTCGAAAACACCTGTTGTTTTAAAAGGATTAAGGCGAACACTGGTGAGTGCAGCTTCTGACATTGCTGTAAAAAAAGATTCGCTTGCCTTTGGATAAAGCAAATGAATCTGTTGAATAAAATCTGGATTTAGGTTTTGCAAGCCGCTAATTTATACCCAAATCTTACATTAAAAAAGTGTGAATAAAATTAAGGTTTAGAACTATTATTCAATAAACTAAAAAACTACAGAGTTTTAGAAAGAAAGCTTTCAAATTCAACTTTCATTTCTCTGTATATTCTTTCGAATGTTTCAAATTCTTCTTTTAAATCAGCAGGGTCCTGGTAAATAACTCTATCGCTGGCAATTGGATTTGCCAATACATTTGAAACCAAGCCTAATTCTTTTTCATTGTAAGTATGTCTCAACTCATCAATCAATTCATTTTGTCTAATAAATTGATTTTGAAAATGTTCAACACTTGCCAATATTTCTTTTTTATTGTTTTGTGTTACTACTTCTTCTAATCTTTTGCCAAATGTTCCCAATTCATCTTTGTAAAAAGCCAAATCTTTTAACCATCCAGTATATAACTGATGTAAATCGTTTACGTGTTTTTTCTGTTCCATTGGAGTAATAAATAGTGTACACAAATGTTGACTTAATATGGCGTTATTAAAATGAGTTTTATCAGGGAGAAAGCTGATTTGTTGCAGTAAAATTATTGTCTGTTTTCTCGAAATTGAATTAATTGGACTTCAATTTGTATCTTAATTTTTTGTTTAATTACATGAGTATTTTGAAGTAAGGTATCAATTTGGCTATTTTCACGGCTGAATCTAATTCAATATATATATATAAAATCGGGAAATTGATAATAATATGAAGAAAATCAGCATTTTACTACTATTTTTTAGTCTTTGTTTCTCTTCATTTGCAAAAGATGAAGGTTACTTAATTACTGTAAACCTTAAAGGAAACGCAGGAAAAAAATTCTACTTAGGATATTATTTTGGCGATAAACAATACCTGCGAGATTCTGCTTTTGCAGATAAAACAGGAAAAGTGGTTTTCAAAGGTCCGAAAGCACTTGAAGGTGGAATTTATATGATGGCAACTCACGACAAAAACTTGATGTTTGACTTTGTTGTTACCGAACAAATTTTCACATTAGAGACTGATACCTTTGATTTTGT
>JBIPMI010000218.1:0-5354 GCA_044369215.1 Bacteroidia bacterium
ATTGACATACATATATGAATGATCTGGCGTAAATACAGCTAAATCAGCGGGAAGGTTATCTAGAACTTCCTTATAAAATTCTTCTTGTTTAGTAATCTTTTCTTCTGCTAATCTTATTAAAGTAATATCACTAAAATAAATATTTGTATAACCCTTACCTTTTTGTGTAGAAAAGGTGATATTGAACAACTCACTTCCTATTTCATAACTTCTGCTAATATTATGGTGTGTATGGAAAGCTTCCTTTGCATTAGTCTTTATAAAAGTATTAAATGCTATTCTTTCATCTTCATTTAACTTCTGATACCGTCGTATAAATACAGGATTACTATATTGGTATGCAAAATTAACATTATCAACCCTGGTAACTGGATTTGGATTCTCATTAGGGAAATTAGCCGTTGCCTCAAGTCTCGACTTCCAGGAATTGTATTTTCCGATTTGATTCTGAATAGCATTCAACAATTCGTCTGAACTAAATGGCTTGCCAATAAAATCATCTGCACCTCGTTTCAATATTTCCTTCAGAAATGTAGAATCATCTATTGCCGAAATTATAATAAATGGTACATCAAAATTGTGATGCCCTTCTACTCGCAGTTTATTCAAAACTTCAACACCATTAATTTCTTTCATGAAATTATCACAAAGAATTAGATCAAAACGAAACTCTTTCAGACGCTCTAAAGCGGCTAATGGATTTGTGAATGCTTCTACATAAAAACCCTTTAAACTTAATATCTCAAACAAGTTACCTTGCAGAGTAACATCATCTTCAATTAATAAAATTCTTTCCGACATTATAGTAGTTCAAGTTGAGATATGAACACACTAATATATTTAATTCAAAATATTGTATGTAGCTAATCATGTTAATTCGAACAAATTGATGATTAATTGATTCTAATTGACGCTTTACATCTAAACACTTTAAATTTTTAAACACGAATAAATGATATATTCAAACAAAAAATCACGATTTGAATGAATTGAGTTAGAAATAAAAGCTTAGAAATTACTACACATGTGGTAATTCAATTTGTAATATACAATAAAACATTATCAAAAAGAGTCTACGAATTAGTTGAATTTAAACTAATTTACTAGCTTGACTCATAAAACAAACCAACAATGCGAACCATATACCTCCTATTTTTAACTATTATACTGCTAAAGGCGGATGCTCAAAATGTTGATACGCTGAGTGGATATAAAACCAAAATACTGGGTGATGAAATCAAATACTATTCACCATTACATGAATTTGCTTCAACTGCTTTATTAACCAGAGCCAACGGAAAAATGCCCATAGAATGGCATGCCAAAACTTACACAGGTAATGCAGAATATGTTTGTTATGAAATCTTAATTGCTCATTCAACAGGCACAAGCGGAGGAATTAGAAACTTTGAACTATCGCTAAATAAACAGACATTACTAAACATTCAAACACAACAGAAACAAACAAAAGGAAATAGGAATATTGTTACTAAAAATAAAATCAGCTCTAGTTTCACAATTGAAGATCAGGATATCAACAATGATGCATTTGGAAGATTATTTCTTACTATTCCCGCTCATTTAGTAAAAAACAAAGCAGAGTTTAAACTAATAGGATTAGACTCAAATAGCCGAGACTGGATGATGGTTTTTATGTACTCACCAAAATTTTCAGCAGAAATTCAGGTCGGAAACTTGTTATTGAGAAATCAAATTAAACGAAAAGTAAATATCCATATCGACAATCCTTATAACCAAGCTAAACTTGAAATTAAAATAGATGGAGGCATAAAAATATTCAGTGCAGAAAAAGGCTACAATGAATTCAGTTTTGCTGCTTACGATACTTCATTAATTGGAAAACATGAAGTAGAATTAATCTTAAACAACAAAGAACATATTCGCAAAACAGTTGAACTTTATCCATTTAAAAATACTCATTTTCACATCATACATCATTCTCATAATGATATTGGATATTCCCATCACCAGACAGAAGTAGAGAAAATACAAAACAACAATATTGTTGATGCTATAAACTGGATTGAATCACATCAATCTTCAGAAAACAAACCTATCTGGCATGTTGAATCTTTGTGGGCCGTCGAAAATTTCTTTAGAATCGCTAATGAAAAACAAATACAACAATTTATCCTTCATGTTAAAAATGGTCAGCTTGTACTATCAGGGAATTATGCAAATATTCTCACCGGACTTTGTCGCCCTGAAGAACAAAACTGGGCACTTGAATACGCAAATTACCTAAGAAAAACTTATCAATTTCCAATCGATAATATCATGACAACCGATATACCGGGATTAAGTTCATCAGCCTTTAAAGCTTATCTTAAAAATGGATATAAATATCTCTCATTTGGACCAAACTATGTGCAAACGCAAGCACACCTAGGAGATCGAGTTGGTGGTGTGATAAAAGAACAAGGAGATAAGATTTTTTACTGGAAAGAAAATCCGGATTCAACTCAAAAACTATTGGTTTGGACAGCAGGAAAAGGATACTCCTATTTTCATGGAATTACTGAAAACCAAAAACAGTCTGAGTGGGAAAAACGCATATCAGATTATGTGCTTGAATTAGAAAAAAATAAATCTCCATTTGACTTAGTGCAATTGAGATATACTAAAAATGCAGACAATGGACCGGTTGATCAAAACTTATCAGAGTTTGTAAAAAAATGGAATGAAACTTATGCTGCTCCAACTCTAAAGTTAAGCTCAATTCCTGTTCTTTTTAAAGAATTTGAAGACAAATACTCAGCAATTATTCCTGAAGAAACAGGAGAAATTACGCCTTATTGGGAAGATGGTGCTTACTCAACAGCCTTGGAGGAAATAGAAATTAGAAGATTGGTAAGTTCCACTATTCAATTTGAAAAAACAGCCAGAGAATTGAATTTATACGAAAAAAACAAAGCTGATTTTTATAATCTACATAAAAGTATCATACTGTTTCATGAGCACACCTGGGGCTCCTGGTGTAGTGTTTCAGATCCCGAAATTCCATTTACTACTGAACAATGGAAATACAAAAGAGCTTTTCTTGATTCAGCAAACAAGTACTATAATAAAATTGTCAAAATCATTCCTAGAGAACCTGAAGTATATAAAAATAATCCAACCAATATATCTGTTAAAATTGATTCCATAAATGGTGGAATTCTATTGATAAATGCAGAAAATAAAACCTTGCCTCTAGACCTGAACAAATACAATCTACTACAACCAATTTATTCTCTTGGAATCAACCCGATTCAACATTTAGTACCAAAACTTAGAAATAGTAGGATTATTAAAGAAAGTGAAACTATGATGGTTGTTGAACAAGTATATGAACTCAAAAATTTCACTCGGATTTTAGTGAGGTACGATGTATGGAAAAAGGGGGGTAAAATACACTGTAACTATGCTTTTTATAAAAACGAGGTGAAAGAAAAAGAAGCACTTCATGTTGCTTTAAACTTCCAAAATCTCAATACCCAACTTATCTATAACAACGGATTAAGATATCCTGCCTCACAATTACCAGGCTCCAACAAGGAATTTATATGCGTTGAGGATGCTGTAAAATTAGATTATAAAGATTACGAAATTCAGATTTCATCACCCGATTTTGCCTTGTTTGAAATTGGCGCTCCGATTGATGAAAACCAATTAAATGGTGCCAAAGTATGGAAGCGTGAAAACCAAAATCCATCCACCTTGTTTTTGTATGTATTGAACAATTACTGGCATACCAATTATAAAGCTTATCAAAAAGGATACTTTAACTTTAGTATTGATTTAGAAATCAAAATGAAATAACGATGGGAATAGAAAGAAGAAGTTTTTTAAGAAGATTAGGAATTGGTTTAGGTACAGCACTCACCATTCCATTTGAAAATGCAGCTAATACAATCAAAAAAAGGATAGAAAATTCATCAGCGATACTTGACATTGAACCAATGGGGTTTCAATGGGAAACCTTAGACCCATTTTTGTTTTGTGTACATCACGAAGATCATTTTCCAAAAGGTAATGTTGCAATGGGACCAGCAACTTCTTTATCAGGAAGAAGCTTGGGTGATGACTTTATAATTAAAGATGGTTTTAGGATGTATCATGGTCGTCAAGTACCTGGTTTTCCCGGTCATCCACACAGAGGATTTGAAACCATAACCGTTGTAAGAAAAGGATTGGTAGACCATGCCGATTCACTTGGAGCAGCTGGAAGATATGGCAATGGAGATGTGCAATGGATGACAGCAGGAAAAGGCGTTCAACATTCAGAAATGTTTCCATTATTGAAACAGGATAAAGAAAATCCATTGGAGTTATTTCAAATCTGGATTAACCTTCCTGCAGCTAAAAAAATGGTTGAGCCACACTTTAAAATGTTATGGTCAGAATCAATTCCAAAAATCAAAGAAAAAGATAAAAACGGAAAGCAAATCACAATAGAAGTTATAGCTGGAAGTATTGGTAAGAACAAGGCACTTCAGCCACCACCAAACTCATGGGCTGCCAATCCTACACATGAAGTTGCTGTATGGAATATTTTTCTTGAAGAAGGAGCTGAATGGAATATTCCTGCTACCTCAAAAGGTATCAACAGGAAAATATATTTCTATGAAGGAGATGACTTAAACCTTGAAGGACAAATCATAAAAAAATATCATTCTGTTAGTCTTCAATCGGATAAAAGTATTCGTTTAAAAGCAGGTAAAGGTTTAAATAGGATCTTATTATTACAAGGCAAACCTATTGGTGAAAGAGTGATTCAATATGGACCATTTGTAATGAATACAAAAGAAGAAATTAACCAGGCATTTGAAGATTACCACCGCACGCAATTTGGTGGCTGGCCTTGGTCGAGAATGGACCAAGTACACCCAAGAAACAAAGGAAGATTTGCTAAACATGCAGATGGAACTTTAGAAGAAAAAGCTTAATAAAAATTTGAATAATATTGTACCCCTTTTTCATACCTATTTTCCTCCACGAATAGCAGATGCTCTTAAAGGTTTTATGCCAAATAAAAAGGCAATTGATTTTTCCATACTCGGAAAAAAATGAACTGCATTTAAAATCGGATTCAGGTAATTTGTTAGAATACAATAATTACAATCATAAGGAGCCTTATGATGCCAACCGTGGTGGTGTCTTGATTGCATTAAACCAAGCCTCTGCAGAAAACAAATCAATTTGCCATTTTCTTTATCTGTTTGATGGGCTTTGCGATGCACCTCATTCGATTGGGAAGCCAAAAGTATACATACAGTATAAAACCAACTAAACCAACCAAAACAAGCAGGAACTCCAATTAAAATGATGGCTGAAATAATTGCAGTATTGTT
>JBIPMI010000219.1:0-5322 GCA_044369215.1 Bacteroidia bacterium
TTGTTTCGTTGCTTTTTCAATAATTCTACCCAATGTAATTGGATTACCAGAGCAATACATTCCCTTTCCTCCCGCACTGTCAATCATGGGTAAGTCTAAGGTAAATTTTACCCAATCTTCAGAATTGTTCATAGTTGTTTCATTGCCTACAGAATTAGGATTGCTCACATCGCAATCAAGTCCACTTTCATTTGTAAGCAGGTTTTAAATGGTAATTTTTTCTTTTGATGGGTTCTGTATTGAATACTCCGGAAAAAATGAAAGCACAGTTTCATTTTTACTTTTAATGTAGCCTTTATCAATTGCTATTCCTGTAAGAGCCGAAACTATGCTTTTGGTTGCAGAGCGCAGCTCATGTACCTTGTTTTTGTTGTGTTCGTAAAAGTATTCTTCAAAAACCAGTTTGTTATCTTTGATGATTAAAATGCTATGTGTATTTGGATATTTTCCTTCGACAATATTGTTCATCATTTCATCAACTAATAATTTATTTAAGCCAGCCTTTTTTATATCCCCTGTGCTTAAACCATCCTTGTCGTTTTTGGGGATTTGATAGGTATAATGGTATGGATTGTTTTTGGTAATTCGGGGATACCACGTTTCTACAGGAAATTCTACTTTATTAGAGACTATGTAAAAGCTATCACTGTTTGTTATATATCCTGCAATTTTGTTTTGTTTATTCCTAAAAAAACTGATTTTATCATTCGTCATATTTAAGAATAAATCCTTTTCAAATGGAGTAAGTTTATATTTACTTTCATTGATGATGGCATACAAAATTGTATCTCTTGGAGAAGCTGCAATTTTAAGTGTTGAATTATTCAAGTACTGGTATATTCCTTGATATTCTTTTAATTGCTTATAGTTTATGGAATATGGTTTTTGAGCCTCACTTTTGGAATTTAAAAGGATAAAAATACAAATGACTATTGCTCTTCTCATTGATTTAGATATTGTGTTTGGTTTGAAACGATAGTTTTTTAAAAGCAATTAATCGAATATAGAGTTTATATTTTATCAGGAAAATAGCATTGTTAAGTTTAGGCTGTGTGAATTTATTTTGAAAATTGTTTCGACCTTTATTATTCATAGAAAATGCTTGTTTTACTATGTTATTAGCTGCAGTCTTGTTTTTCAAGTATTGGTATGCAAAATTATTCATAATTGGTATGTGCTTGCTAAGTGTTTTATGTTTTAATTTTACATGATGTCAAGGATAAATTATGCCATTTTTGTTTTGCTTTTTTGCATGCTAAGTGCCTGGTTATCTTCATGCAATAAAACAACGGCAGTCGTTCCTTTACTATCAGTTGATACTTTATCGAAACCCTTAAGTATGAAGGGTTCGGGCAGTTTGGTATTTACATCTTATTCTCCTTTGGCAAATAAACCAGTTCAGGTATTTTATCATATACCAAATTCTGCAAATAATTTTAGTCCGGTTTTAATGGTATTTCATGGTGCTGATAGGAATGCAAGTTATAGCAGAGATGAATTGATAAGTAGTTCAGATAAATTGGGGTTCATTGTTATATCTCCCGAATTCAGTGATACCTACTATCCAAATGCTGACCAATACCAAATGGGTAATATTTTTGTTGATGGCGATAATCCAACTGCAAATACACTAAACGATGAAAAAAAATGGACTTTTTCAGTCATTGATTCTATGTTTTATTTCATGAAGAACAAAATGGGCAGTTCAATTGTAAATTATGATGTATTTGGACATTCAGCAGGAGGACAATTTGCTCATCGTTTTTTGTTGTTTAAACCCAGTGCAAAAATTAATCGACTAGTAACAGCTTCATCCGGTTGGTATACCATGTATGACAATAAAATTAATTTCCCATATGGAACTAAATTAAGTCCGGCAGAGTTTGCATCTTACAATAACTTGTTTAACAAGAAGGTTTTTGTATTGGTGGGTGATTTAGATACCGACCCAAATTCATTCGACCTTAGACATAATGAGATTGTAGATAAACAAGGGCTTAATAGATTAGAACGAGCGCAATACTTTTATGTAAAATCTAGAGAAGAAGCTGAGAAAAGAAATAGTGCTTTTAATTGGAAATATTATTCATTAAAAGGAGTCGGACATGATTTTTCTAAAACGTCTGCGGCTGCAATAACTTTACTTTATCAATAACCAATAATTTATAAATAGTTCAAATCATGAAAAAAGTTTTTTTACAATTGATTGTTATGCTCATCTCAACAAGTGCGTTTTCGCAACTTAATGTTGAGAATTTTTCTTATGGAACACCAAGTTCCACTACTGCAGATACACTAACCAATCCGGCAATTGGTGGTTCTGTGTGGAGAAGACATAGTGGAACAGGAAATCCAATAACTTATAAGGGAACTTCATTAAGTTTTCCGGGTTATACTTCTTCAAATATTGGAGGTTCAGTTGGCTTTAAGTTTTTAACTGCTAGTGCTGAAGATGCAAATAGGTCAATAACACCTTACACTTCAGGTCAAGTTTACATTTCGTTTCTGTTGAATATGTCGAATGCTGGCGGTACAACAGCCGATTATTTTTTCTTTTTAATGGATACTAATGCAATTACCTCCTTTAGAGGAAGACACTATATTAAATCAGGATCTGCTCCTAATACTTTTAATATAGGAATTAATAAAGGTTCATCTGCTACACCAGTTTATTCTCCTACAAATTATGCTTTAGACTCAACTTTGTTAGTTGTAGTAAAATATAGTTTTCATCCAACAGCTAATGATACTATCTATACTTTTATTTTCCCTGCAGGTTCAACAATTCCTGCTACTGAGCCAGCGCCAACTTTGGTAACAGCCGATATCACAACATTAGATATATATACACTTAATGCGGTAGGAATTCGTCAAGGAACAACTGGCACTATGATTGGAACAATTGATGGAATTCGTGTTTCAAATACATGGGCAAATTCACCATTGCCTGTAAAATTTATTAGTTTTGATGCGCAAACAAGTGATGATGGTGCTACAGTTTTAAATTGGAGTACTTCTTCTGAAATCAATAATAAGGGATTTGAAATTGAATCAAGTAATAATGGAAAAGAATTTAAAACCATTGGTTTTGTAAGTGGTTCAGGAAATTCAAATTCAGTTAATCGTTATCAGTTTCAAGTATCAGAAAGTTTTGGTTCATACTACCGTTTGAAACAAATTGATTTTGATGGACAAAGTAATTATTCTGAAATCGTTTCTGTAAAAGGCGCTGACGATGAAATCAAGTTTAGTCCAAATCCTTTTAGTGATAATATCCAGATATCAACAAAACAAGAAATTAACTTAATTGAAGTAATTGATATGACAGGAAAAGTTATTATCAGTAAAAATCCTGAAGCTAATCAGTTTAATTTAAACACTACTGAGTTGTTAAGTGGAATTTATTTCATTAAAATTTATAACAACGAGAATGTTATTTTGAAGAGAATTATAAAATCAAACTAGGGTTTATTTCAACATAAAAATGGCCGACTAATTATCTTTAGTCGGCCATTTTTTATTTTAAAACCTATTGAAATTTTGTTGAATTATCGAAGTACTACTTCATTTTCATATTGATTTTCATCGAACTGTTTTTCGCTTTTTGCAATTACCAAAGTTGCTATGGCATTACCAATTAAGTTGGTTATCGAACGTCCTTCACTCATAAACTTATCTACTCCCCATAAAAATCCTAGTCCTTCAAGTGGAATGGAGCCAACAGATGTTAATGTTGATGCCAATACCACAAATCCGCTGCCAGTTACGCCAGCAGCTCCTTTTGAGGTTACCATTAAAATTCCCAATAACAACAATATTTCACTCATACTTAATGGAACATTGTATAGTTGAGCTAGAAATATGGTTGCCATTGATAAGTAAATCGAAGTACCATCAAGGTTAAAGGAATAACCAACAGGAACTACTAAACCTACAATTGATTTAGTACATCCTGCTTTTTCCAATTTATGCATGATGCTTGGCAATGCAGATTCAGATGAAGAAGTTCCCAAAACAACCAGAATTTCCTCTTTAATGTATTTCAGGAATTTGAGGTTACTGAGTTTGTAATACTTCATAATTCCACCTAAAACCAAAAAGATAAAAATGGCCATGGTGATATAAACACTCATTAGGAGTTTTGCAAGTGGAATCAAGGTAAGAAGTCCAAACTTTGAAACTGTAAATGCCATTGCACCAAAAGCCGCAACAGGAGCGAAGTACATGACATACTTTAATAAAAGAAATACCTTTTTAGAAACAAAATTTAACTTTTCTATAATAGGTGCTTTTTTGCTATACATGTTGAGTAAAATCCCAACAACAATAGCAATCAGTAATATTTGAATTGTTAAGTTAGATTGAAGAAAATTTAACCAGCTAAAAGGCATTTTTCCTTGTTGGGCATATTTGGAAACATCTCCTATTGGGATTTGTGTTCTGTCGATATTACCAGGTTTTACAATTAATGCTACTGCAATTCCAATGGCCAATGAAAAAGTGGAAATCACTTCAAAATATATCAAAGATTTAAGTCCAATACGTCCTACCATCTTCAAATCTCCCATATAACTAATACCTAAAACAATGGTAAAAAAGATAATAGGAGGAATGAATAGTTTAATTACTTTAATAAATACAGTTCCAATGATTTCAAGCTGCAATCCAAATGCTGGAAAGAATTGTCCTACCAGAACTCCGGAAACTATAGCTATGAGCACATAAAAAGTGAGGTTGCTGAATAAACCTTTCAGTATTTTAGCCATGAAATTAAAGTGTCAATTGAACATAAATACTACCCAATAAACTGCGTTGGCTTTCGAATTTTAAATGACTAATTGTTGCGCTTATTTTGAGGTTGTTTTCATTGATATACTTGCTTATTCCATAACTAATTTCTTCATTGTTACGAATAATAGAATTAAAGTTATTTGTAAACTCAGGATTTAATTTGGCATAACGAAAATCAATTCCATACTTCTTGTTCCATACATAACTTAACTGAGTATTAAAGCCTGTTCCTATTGATAAGAGCTGACTGATTTCGGTTGGTACAATCGGGTTTAATCCTGAAACATCATAAAAACTTCCATCAGTAACTTTGGCTGTTGCAATGATATATTCTGCAAGGACTGAAAAACCTTTGTACTTCAATAAAACATCATAATAAAGTTTTCTATAATCAGGTAACTTGTTTTTGCCTTTGTTATCGTATAAGAAGAAGTTTCCATGTCCTTCACCTGTTTGATGAGTAGCACCTTTGTTGATGCTGCCTGCCATGCCAAGAACCACTTTAGGTTTATTTTCGTATTTAATATCAGC
>JBIPMI010000220.1:0-5271 GCA_044369215.1 Bacteroidia bacterium
AAATCAAAGCGATACAGGAAGAATTAGGTGGCGATTCTCCTGAAAGAGAAATTGAAAACTTAATGAAAGCTTCTCATGAAAAGAAATGGGCAATTTATGTGAAAGAAGCATTTCAAAAAGAGATTGAAAAATTAAGAAGAATCAATCCAATGGCTCCTGATTATAGTATTCAAATAAACTATTTGCAATTGCTTTTGGATCTTCCATGGGATGAAATTTCAAAAGATAATTTCGATTTAAAAAGAGCTCAGAAAATTCTTGATGAAGACCATTTTGGTTTAGAAAAGGTAAAACAAAGAATCTTAGAATATTTGGCAGTTATCAAACTAAAAAATGATTTAAAAAGTCCAATTCTTTGTTTATACGGCCCTCCCGGAGTTGGTAAAACATCATTGGGAAAATCTATTGCAAAAGCACTAGGACGCAAATATGCCAGAGTTGCTTTAGGTGGATTACATGATGAAAGTGAAATTCGTGGACACCGCAGAACCTATATTGGTGCAATGCCAGGTAGGATTATTCAAAATCTAAAAAAGGTAAAATCAGGTAATCCTGTTTTTGTTTTAGATGAAATTGATAAATTAGGTAATAGTTTTAGAGGCGATCCTTCAAGTGCATTACTTGAAGTTTTAGACCCGGAGCAAAATGGTAGCTTTTATGATAACTATGTAGAGATTGAATATGATTTGTCGAAGGTGATGTTTATTGCTACTGCAAATTCATTGGATACAGTTCAACCTGCTTTATTGGATAGGATGGAAATCATTGAAATCAATGGTTATACCATCGAAGAAAAAATTCAAATTGCCATTAAATACTTAATTCCGCGTCAGAAAAAGAACCATGGTTTAGGTGCCAAAGATTTTGATATTTCTGCTGATGTTTTGGAGAAAATAGTAGAATCTTACACCAGAGAAAGTGGTGTGCGTGGATTAGAAAAACAGATTGCTTCCATTGCTCGTCATTTTGCTAAAGAAAAAGTGATGGAGAATAAGTATGATAAAAAACTCACTTTAGAAAAAGTTCACCAAATTCTTGGAGCAGAAAGAATAGAAAAAGAAATTTATCAAGGAAATGATGTTGCCGGTGTTGTTACGGGTTTAGCCTGGACAAGCGTAGGAGGGGAGATACTTTTTGTAGAAAGTAGATTAACTCCTGGAAAAGGAAAACTTACCTTAACAGGACATTTAGGTGAAGTAATGAAGGAATCAGCAATTACTGCATTAACATTTTTAAAATCACATTGTGCTTATTTACAAATCAATCCGGAAGTTTTCGACCAATTTGATTTGCATATACATGTGCCTGCCGGTGCTGTTCCAAAAGACGGACCTTCAGCAGGAATTACCATGTTAACTTCATTGGCATCTGTGTTTACACAAAGGAAGATTATGCCTAATCTGGCAATGACAGGTGAAATAACTTTAAGAGGAAAAGTATTGCCGATTGGAGGTGTTAAAGAAAAAATTCTTGCGGCAAAAAGAGCCGGTATTAAAGATATTATTTTATGTGAAGCAAACAGAAAGGATATTGATGATATAAAGGCTGATTATTTAAAAGATTTAACATTCCATTTTGTTAAAAATATGCTGGAAGTTTTGGATGTAGCTTTATTGGAGGAGTTGGTTCCAAATCCAATTCAATTAAAAACTAAAGAAGTTAAAAAGAAATCGAAATCTTAGTTATTCGAATTTTAAGTTTTTAAGGGCTCTTGCTTTCACTTGGGTTATTCCAACAATAGCTAGAGTCATTATTCCTCCAAAAACCACTGATGGTACAGTTCCCATTAGTTTTGCCGCCAAACCACTTTCAAAGGCTCCAATTTCATTACTTGAACCAATAAACATGGTATTCACTGCAGAAACTCTTCCTCTCATATGATCAGGAGTTTGTAGTTGTAAGATATTTGATCGTATCACAACGCTAATACTATCAAATGCTCCACTTAAAAACAAGAGTATGATTGATAGAATAAAACTTTCTGATAACCCAAATCCAATCATACAAATTCCAAATCCGGCAACTGCTGCAATTAGAATTTTTCCGGGTTGAGGAATAGCCTTGTTTATCGAAAGGAAACTCATTGTTATAACTGCACCCAAAGAAGGGGCTGCTCTTAAAATTCCTAATCCTTCAGGTCCTACTTTTAATATTTCATTGGCAAATACAGGTAATAGAGCTACTGCACCTCCAAATAAAACTGAAAATAAATCTAAAGAAAGTGCTGATAGAATCACTTTATTATTAAATACAAAACTGATTCCTTCTTTAAGTCTTAGTGCTATTCCTTCAGTCTGTCCGCCACTTGGACTAAAATCGCCATGCACTCTTGTGAGGTTGAAAAAGCCAATCAGCATAAAACTAATTATTATACCAAAACTTAAATCAATTCCACCGAATGCATAAATCAATCCACCAATTGCAGGACCAACAACAGCGGCAAATTGCCAAACAGTGGAGTTTAAGGTCCCGGCATTTACCAATAAGTCTTTAGGTACTAATTTAGGTATGATGGAAAAGGAGGAAGGTGCATAAAAACCACGAGCAATTCCACTGGTAAAAATGAAGAAATAAATAAATAAAACCCTTGATTCATTATGAATTTGAAGCAGCGATGAATTGCTTAAAAACAATCCTAAACTACTAATAATTAAACCGGTAAGACAAATTAAAAGAATCTTTTTTTTGTTTTTGATATCAGCTAAATGACCTGCATAAAGGGCTACAGAAAGTGCCGGAATTGCTTCAGCTAAGCCAATTAAACCAAGGGATAAAGGATTTTTTGTTAGTTCAAAAATCCTCCAGCCCACTAAAACAGCTTGCATTTGAAAGCCCAAAGTAAGAAACAATCGGGTTCCTAAAAATGCGCGATACGATTTTATTTTAAGTACAGTTCTTGCAGGATTAGCGCTCATTTAATTATTCATAAATAGCCATTTCCAAATCTCTTTGTAACTTGGTTTTTTGCCAAAAGTTAAAATACCAATTCTGTAAATTCTTCCTGCCAGCCAAACTGTAAAAATAAATCCAGAAATCATTGATAACATAGACACTAGTATTTGCCATACCGGAACTCCGAATGGTAACCTCACCATCATAACAACCGGGCTGGTAAAAGGAATCATTGAAAGCCAAACTGCAATTGATCCATTAGGTGCATTCACAACAACACTTTGCGCAAGTACAAAAGCAAGTATTAATGGCATTGTCATAGGAAACATAAATTGTTGAGTATCGGTTTCATTATCAACTGCAGAACCAATCGCAGCAAACAAAGAGCCATAAAATAAATATCCACTGATAAAGTAGAACAGAAACATACAAAGGATTAAAGTGAAATTATAGTTTCCTAAATCATTTATAAATCCACCAACTCCTCCTTCATTTGTGTTTTCAGGAATATTTGCACCTTGTGATGCAGCAATTTCTGATGGTGCAACATCCATTAAATTCATTACTGTTCCGGAAACAGGTCCACTTAAAACACTAACCAAAATAATCCAAAGTAGAAACTGAGTAAGTCCAACCATTGCAATTCCAATGATTTTACCCATCATCAATTGAAATGGTTTAACAGAGGAAATGATAACTTCAACTATGCGATTTGTTTTCTCCTCAATAACACCTCTCATTACCTGAATTCCATACAAGAATATAAACAGATAAATCAGGAAAGCACCAATAAAACCAATCATTGTAGTAACTCCTGAATTGCCTTTCTCAATACCTTTTTCAGTATACTTAATGGTTTTTAGGTTTAATTTTTGACTATTTATCTGAGTTAAAATCTTTTTATCAATTCCTTTTTCAGATAATTTTTTATTTTTAATGGTAGATAAAAATTGAGATTCGATATAGTCTAATGTATTTAAACTGGGTTGTTCTTTGCCTAAAAATTCAAGCTCTTTAATTGAATCAGTATTGGCAGGAATGAATATGATTCCATAGTTTTCATCACTTTTAAGGACTTCCTCTACCTCATCTTTCTTTATATCAGTATATACAAATGAAATGGTTTTACTATTCTTTAATTGATTTTCGAAATTACCTGATTCATCAACAATTAGAACTTTTTTTGAAGTATCAGAAATATCTTTATTAAAACTGAAATAAAATATAATTCCGTAGAATAAAACAATTAGAAGCGGAGATAAAAGTGTCATCACCAAAAATGATTTCTTTTTTACCCTGGTGATGTATTCCCGTTTTGTAACAAGCCAAATTTTTTTCATACTATTTGTTTAAATTACTTGATTCAACAGCCTTAATAAAGATTTCTTCCATGCTAGGAAGTTTTTCAGAGAAACTTAAAATCTCCACATTTTGATTCATAATAGATTGAATTATTTGGTTGTTATTTAAGTTCTGTTTCAAGGAAATTAATGCAGATTTTTTCTTTTTTGAATCGATATGTTCAATCGAAAAAGTATCATTTTCAATCAAATTCTCACCATCATAAATTACTTCATAAGTATTTGATTTGAATTGGTTTTTTATATCTTCAACATTACCCTCAAGCACTTTTTCTGAACGATTGATTAATGCAATTTTATCACAAAGTAATTCAACAGAATCCATGCGGTGTGTGGAGAAAATAATAGTGCAGCCACTTTCTTTAAGCAAAAGGATTTCATCAACCAATAACTGTGCGTTAATTGGATCGAATCCTGAAAATGGTTCATCTAAAATGATAAGTTTAGGTTCATGAAGAACAGTAGCAATGAACTGAATTTTTTGTTGCATTCCTTTTGAGAGCTCTTCAACTTTTTTACCTAACCACGATTGAATTTCGAATTTATCAACCCAGTACTTAAGTTTAACTTTCGCATCTTTGGGTGATAAGCCTTTTAGCTCAGCAAAATATAGAAGTTGTTCAGCTACCTGCATTTTTTTGTAAAGGCCTCTTTCTTCAGGCAAGTAACCTATTTCGTAAATATGCTTGCTAGTTAAATTCTGTCCATTAAATAGAATAGTACCAGAATCAGCCTGGGTTATTTGGGTAAGAATTCTGATAAAACTCGTTTTCCCTGCACCATTAGGGCCAAGTAAACCATAAATTTGTCCTTTAGGAATGTCTAAGCTAAGGTTTTTTAAAGCAGTATGATTGCTGTAAGTTTTAGTTACCTGAATTGCCTGAATAATCATGATTGCAATAAAGTTAATTTTTGTGATTGATAGCTTATTTTTTATTAGAAGGTTTGTAAAAGTGATGGGTTGTTTATTTTGTTTTTAAGATTTATAAGTCGGGTAACTTTCAACAGTTTTCTTTTT
>JBIPMI010000016.1:0-16795 GCA_044369215.1 Bacteroidia bacterium
TTCTTTCATAAGGTTTTAATGTTGGATCAATAGGGTCTTTAGAATTGTTCATATCAAGAGTTGGATCCATGTTTGAGGAATCAACTGCCAAAGTATCCGGATTTGAAAAGTCAAAGCCAGGCGATGCCGGATCTTGTACTTGTGCAAATGCAAGATTGCCTAACAATGCAAATACAATAAGTGTTAAATATTTTTTTAATAGATTCATTTTTTTAAATCGTTCTTTTAAAGGGTTTCAAAAATAGAAATTCTACAATAAAATCAAAGGATTAAGCATGATGAGTTTCAATTCTCTTTGCTGTTGCGTTTAATTCTTCCTGTTTTTTAACTGGTTCTTTCTTTTTAGTAACTTTCTTTTTTTGGGTATCAGGTCCAATTCCATTATGTCTCAAAGCATCCCAATATTCTTTGCCATAAGCAACAAAAATTTCATCACCGGGTTTTAAATTTCTGCTTGCAATTACATAAGCTCGGTTTCTAATTACCTCATATCTGCAATTGTTTCTAAGGCCGGGTAGTCTCACGAATCCCGCGGCATCATTGGCATAACGAGCCAAAGAGTCTAAAATATGTTCTGCATCAATACATTTCTTTTCAGAGATGTAAAAATAATAAGCTCCAAATCCATCCATTTTTTCGTTCCTGGCTTGGCATTCTTTCCAGGTAATAATTTCGCCGGTGTATTCAATTACTCTTTCACCTCTTTTAATGGGTGCATTCGTAAATAAACCTTTTCCTGCTCCCGGAATCTTCGATTTTTTGATTTCTAAACTCATCAGCTTTGCTGCTAATTTTTAATTGTAATTTAAGCCTGTTACCTCCTTTTTTCAACACAATTGCTCTTGTGAAATTATTGTGCCAGAATTTGGGCGGCTGCAAAGGTGAGAAAAGATTTCATTCCTTCAGACAATTTTTTTACAAATAATAAACATTTCTGTTGGTTTTTGAAGGATTCTGTCCATTACTTTGATTCGTTTTCTTTTTGGTGGATTCTTTTTCGTGACCATCATTTTTTAATTTATACTTTCGTAATATGTCTCCAATTTTTATTCTGTTCTGTATAAGCCTCTATTTTATTGGGCTCTTAAGCATTTCATGGTTTACCGGAAAACATGAAAACAATGAATCCTATTTCACTGGCAATAGACAATCTCCCTGGTATGTGGTTGCCTTTGGTATGATTGGTGATTCTTTATCTGGTGTAACTTTTATTTCTCTTCCCGGTACTATTTTAAATAATCAGTTCTCATACCTGCAACTCGTTTTTGGTTATGTTTTAGGATATTTTGTGATTGCCCGGGTTTTATTGCCTCTGTTTTATTCACTTCAACTTACTTCTATTTACTCTTATTTGTTAGGCAGATTTGGTAGAAGTAGTCAGAAAACGGGTTCTTTCTATTTTTTAATCTCAAGAATTATTGGTGCAGCTCTTCGTCTTTTTTTAGCCGCCAGTGTTTTACAATTGTTTGTATTTAGCCAGTGGAATATTCCTTTTCCGGTTTCTGTTGCTATAATTATTGTTTTGATGTTGGTTTATACGTATAGAGGCGGAATTAAAACTTTGGTTTGGACCGACCTGTTTCAATCAGGATTTTTATTGCTGGCTGTTATCTTATCTATTGTTGCAATCATATCACAACTCAATTGGTCATTATCTGAATCGGTTACTGCTATTGTGAATTCAGATTATTCAAACACATTTTTCTGGAACTGGCAGGAGAAGAATTTCTTCTTTAAGCAGTTTCTTAGTGGAGCTTTTATTACGATTGTAATGACAGGTCTCGATCAAAACATGATGCAAAAGAACCTTTCCTGCAGAAGTCTTCCCGAGGCACAAAAGAACATGTACTCTTTTAGTTTTATTGTGTTGTTGGTAAATGTGTTTTTCCTTTCATTAGGTGCTTTAGTTTATTTGTATGTGCAGCAAAAGGGTATACAATTACCAATCAATCCGACTACTTTAAAAGTTGAAACAGATAAGGTATTTCCTTTATTGGCATTAAATCATTTGGGAGCTTTTGCGGCTTTGGTGTTTATCATCGGACTTACAGCCGCAACTTTTAATAGCGCAGATAGTGTTCTTACAACTTTAACCACTTCTTTTTGTATTGATTTTTTAGGCTTTGAAGAAAAAGGAAAATTCACTGAATCGAAAATGAAAAGCATCCGTCATTGGGTTCATGCAGGTTTTGCCTTTTTGCTTTGGCTGGCAATTATTCTGAGTCAACAGCTCAATCAAACATCTGTTTTAGATGCAATATTTACCATTTCGGCTTATACGTATGGTCCGCTTTTGGGCTTGTTTACTTTTGGATTATTTACCAAGATTAAAGTTAAAGATTCGTGGGTGCCTTTTGTAAGTATTTTCCCTCCATTAATCTCCTATTTTCTTTATTCCTATTCGAGGGAATTGTTCAATGGCTATAAGTTTAGCTATGAACTATTGCTTATCAATGGGGCCATTACATTTTTCTTTCTTTGGTTGATTAAGGTGAAATCAAAATCTTAGTTGTTTTAATGTCAATTATTTATAAATTGAATTTCAAATCATAAAATATGGAACTTATCGACCCAAAAATTAGCAGTAGAAAATTAAATTTTAAAGCAAATGGTACAGATTACTTTATCGTAAAATTAGTAAATGCCATTTTAATGGGCCTTACTTTAGGGATTTATTATCCTTGGGCAAAGGCTAAGAAGTTAATATTTCTTTACGAAAACACTGAATTGGATCAGGTGAAATTTAGGTTCACAGGAACCGGAAACGAAATGTTTATTGGCTTCATTAAAGCTGTAGGAATTTTTTTGGTATTTTACATTGCATTGATTACAGCAGTAGTAAGTCATAATCAATCTGCAATTATAACTGTCACAGCTGTTTTTTATATCGCCATTCTTTTACTTGTTCCAATTGGTATTCATGGTTCGTTAAGATACCGTTTATCTAGAAGTTTTTGGGGAAACATTCAATTCTCTTATATTGGTGATAGAAGTACATTAATTAAAGAGTTTTTGTTAGGGATGTTATTAACTGCATTAACTTTGGGTATCTATGGTTCATGGTTTGTTATGAAACTTAGAACTTATATTACTAACCACATCCGCTTTGGAAATGCCAGTTTTACTTTTAATGGTCAGGGAAAGGATTATTTTATTTTAAACTTAAAAGGATTAATTCTTACCGTTCTAACTTTGGGCATATATTATTTCTGGTTTTATAAAGATGTAATTAAATATTTAGCCGATCATACAAAACTTGAACAAGAGGGTAGGGAAATTTCATTTAATTCAGAAATAGATGGTGTTGATTTTCTTGTCTTAAGTTTAACCAATTTATTAATTGTAATATTTACCTTAGGTATTGGTTTAGCATGGGTTGAAGTGAGAACAATTAAATTCTTGTTTGGAAGAATGGAAATACAAGGCGAGTTCAATCCTTTGGCACTTGTAAGTGTTGATGATGATTTTAAAGATGCTACCGGTGATGATATAGCAGATATGTTAGATATCAATTTGATTTAATATCAGTTTTACAAATACGTTTTCAAGCCTGATCGTATAAAAAAAGCCAATCCCGCGAAGGATTGGCTTTTCTTTTATGCATCAATTGATTATTTCAACTTGAAAGCTTTTTTAACTTTATCTACCATGTCTAATTTTTCCCAAGTAAATAATTCTACTTTTCTGCTTACGTCTTTTCCATCAGGACCTTTGAATGTTAGTGTTTTCACTTCATTCTTTCTTCCCATGTGACCATAAGCCGCAGTTTCGCTATAAATTGGGTTACGTAATTTCAAACGTGTTTCGATTCCGTAAGGAGTCATGTCAAATAATTTTTCAACTATTTTAGCAATTGCACCATCACTCATTTTTACTTTAGAAGTGCCATAAGTATTGATGTAGATTCCCATAGGGTCTTTAACTCCAATTGCATAACTCACCTGTACCAAAACTTCCGTACACAATCCTGCAGCAACCAGGTTTTTTGCAATATGACGAGTAGCATAAGCAGCAGAACGGTCAACTTTTGAAGGATCTTTTCCCGAGAATGCACCTCCACCATGAGCACCTTTTCCACCATATGTATCTACGATGATTTTACGTCCGGTTAAGCCGGTATCACCATGTGGACCGCCAATTACGAATTTACCTGTAGGGTTGATGTGGTAATTGATTTTATCGTTGAATAAATGAGCGAATTTTTTGTATTTGGTTTTAACTCTAGGAATTAAAATTTTGATGATATCGGTTTTGATTTTCGCCAACATTTTAGCTTCTGTATCAAAATCATCATGTTGAGTTGAAAGAACGATAGAATCGATTCTTACAGGAACATTGTTATCATCATACTCTAAAGTAACTTGGCTTTTAGCATCTGGTCTTAAGTATTTAATTGCTTTGTTTTCTCTACGAAGAGCAGCAAGTTCAATTAAGATTTTGTGTGCAAGATCCAAAGCCAATGGCATGTAATCATCTGTTTCGTTGGTAGCATAACCAAACATCATACCTTGGTCGCCAGCGCCTTGATCTTGTTTTTTCTTTCTATCAACACCTTGGTTAATATCAGCAGATTGCTCATGAATAGCAGATAAAATACCGCATGAATTAGCTTCAAACATGTATTCACTTTTGGTGTAACCAATTTTGCGGATAACACCTCTGGCAATTTCTTGAACATCAAGATATGCTTTTGATTTTACTTCACCGGCAAGAATTACTTGTCCTGTAGTTACTAATGTTTCACATGCTACTTTTGAATCTGGGTCAAAAGCTAAAAAATTGTCGATAAGCGCATCAGAAATCTGATCCGCAACTTTGTCGGGGTGTCCTTCACTTACCGACTCTGAGGTGAATAAATAAGCCATATTATTGCTTTGTTTGATATAGAATTTCCTTTTTGTTTTCGAAAAACTATTAAACCCTATTGTCAAAAACTGGAGAACATTTTTTGACATCAGAGCCCACATTGTTTTGCCACCGTAGTGTTCTGGCCCGGTTGGCATTCGCAATTAAGCGAATTCGAAATGCAATGCAAAAGTATTGGTTTAACTTTAAAAACAAAGTGCCCCACTCATATTTATAAACATAAGCGGGGCATTTGCATCAGATACCTAACAATCATCAAAATGACTGGAATGGTTTTTAAGACTATTTCTAATCACCATTTCATCTTTTAATAACTCAAGTTCAAGATCGAAATTAAGGGATTCCTTAGTTTGACTAATTGAGAAAACTTTGCTACAATCGGGGCAGCTGATTTCCTGTCCAAGCAGCTCCAGCGCTTGTTCCAGGTCAATAGATAAACTATTCATGCAAGAGGGGCAGCCTATAATCATACCCTAATATCAAAAAAAATAGGGGTTCTGTAAAATTTGTCTATTGCAGGTATTATAAAAAAAGAGCACTCATTGAGTGCTCTTTTTATTATGCTTCCTTATTAAAGGTTTGTTTTGCTTTTGGCTTTGCTCCATCAGCCTTATTTTTTACTCTCCAGCCAATTGAGAAATAAAATACCTGAGATCTTTCTACTTTGTCGTAAATCTTTATCCCATTTTCTGTAAAATTTCTATTGTAGAAATCCTGAAGATAGTATCTGAATTTTAAATTCATTCCTGATTTAGTATTCAAACCAAAAAATACTGATGGCATAAATAATGGAGTTCTATCACTAAACCAGGTATTAAACTTTGCTGATTCTACCTTCTTACCCGATACAAACAACTTTTCTTTGTAGTTTAATGCTACTTCTGCTTCAGCACCACCATAGATGTAAAGTCCGTTATCAAAATTTCCTAGTTTTAAAGCCAATGGTATTCCAAAATAATAGTTTCTCCTTTTAATTGTGCTATCACCTTCTGAAGAGGAAAACCCTACATTTCTTAAACCATATCCAGTAAATAAGCCTATATTTTTGTTTAAATCGATATGATACTCATTTCCTAAATGAAAAAAACATGAAAATCTAAGTGGAGTATTAACAGATTCTCCTGCTTTTACATAATCAGCAAAAGAGAAAATAAACTCTGTTTCTGATGTTGAGTAAGTTTTTACTTGGGCTTCACTTTTATTTAAAGTAAACAGCGCTAAGCATATGATCAGCAAGTATTTCTTCATAAGGTTTAAATTATTCATTCTAAATTATTCATATTTTATTACTTAAACAAATTTACCGATTTCAAAATCTGCTCTTTCTGCTCATTTTGATAATTAGCTTTTGTAAATACATCTTCAATCATATGTTTAAAACTACTTTGATTTAACCAGTTGTTTAATAAATCTGCAGCTGGACCGGCTAGTCTTCCATTGCTGCTTGTGCAGGCTTGTAACAATGATTCTGCAACTTGTTCATTACAATAGTTCATTGATTTCAAAAGTTGAAATGAAGCAACTCTGGTTCTGAATTCAAAAGATGGACTCACAAGCAATTGAAGGGTATGTAAAGCTTCTTCTTTTTTGAAATTGTTTTCAATGGCTAATTCAATCCATTTTAACTTTACAGCCTGGTTCATTCCCATTAACTTTTCAGTTTGAGTTAAATAATCTTTAGCCTCATTTGGGAATGCCCTGCAAAGTTTTTCAAGAGCAGTTTTTTGAACATCATAACTGATATCTTTTAGTGATTTAACATAGATTTCTTTCCAGTTAGAATTTAAGTTTTTGTTCTTATTCAAAAGGGCCTCACGAACATTCGATTTTTCATGGTTTATTAAATTTTGTAGAATTAATTTACTGTTTTCATTTTCATCTGAAATCAATTGTTGAATTAATTCGATTATTATTCCATGGTGTTTTTCTCTCTTGATAGATTCTTGTATTACTTCCCTTTTTTGTTCAATTGAAATATCTCTTAAAGCCACTGCAGCATCATACCTATCAAGATAGTTAGGAGCTTTTTCAATTTGTTCTTCCAGCTCTTCAAATTTCTTTTTAAAACTAACTTGTTTAATAATATTAGAATTCGGATCAAACAAAACAAAAGCAATTTTCTTCTTTTTTGGGTTGTTTATTTTTACCACTTCAAAAGCTTCTTCTATTACTTCCTTGATTTGGTCTTTGCTTCCATCTTCATAATATACTTCAAGCACAACAGGCATTTTAAAATACTGAATCGTTTCATTTGTAGCTTGTATTTGTTCTATAGCTATTTCTGTCGACCTGCTACCATCTTGGTAGGTTAAATCTTCGTAATGAACTCTGTAGTTTGGCTCTCCACCTCTATAAATCCATTCATCAAAAAACCAATCTAGGTTTAAACCTAAAACATCTTTTATTGATTGTTGTAAATCATTGGTTTCAACATTTCCATAAGCATGCTTTTTTAAATAATGGTTTAATACTTTTTTCCATTGAGCTTCACCCAAAACATATTCCAACATTGAAATAACTGCTGCACCTTTAGGATATACTCTTGCTGTTCCACCTTTTGTATGACGTACTGGAAAATCATCTTTTTTGCCGGCTTCTACTGCTGCATTTTGATGGGCTCTTCTTTGCCAGCTCCATTCGTTTTCTCCATCAAGTACTTTTGAAAATTGTTTAGGAAAAAATGTAGCATAACTTTCCTGAAGCCAGGTATCTCTTCCATCTCTTGCTGTAATATAATCTCCAAACCATTGATGAGTTAATTCATGCATGTTTACTGAAACATAATTCCTGTCATTAAATGCTTTTTCATCAACATTAAAAAAATCACCAAATATTGTGGCAGTAGTATTTTCCATGGCACCATATAAAAAATCCTGCACCATTACCTGCGAGTAAGATTCCCATGGATAAGCAATTCCAGTATAATCTTCCATGAAATCAATCATAGCCGGCGTATGCCTGTAAGTAGGTTCCATTCTGTCCGCAAATTCAGGGTAGTAGTAGTAGTTTAAAGGAACACCTCTTTTACTTTTTGCTTTTGCAATTCCATATTTTCCAATGGCAATCATTAATAAGTAACCGGCATGTGGCTTACTCATTTTATAATGCCAGGTTGTGGAGTTGTCTTTGTTCTTTTGTTTTTTGATGAAAGCTCCATTCGAAAGAACCTCATATTCGCTATCAAATTGTATGATGGTTTCTGTTGTGAATTTATCATTCATGTCATCATACATTGGAATCCATTGTCTGTTATCGATTCCTTGACCTTGTGTCCAGATTTGTTTTCTAACAGCAAATGGGTCAGCAAAAGGAGCTTCTTTTTCATTCCAGCCAATGAAGTATATTCCTTTTTTAGGTTTACATTCATATTCAAAACTAATAATACCTTTTTGTTCCCATTTTAATGGTTGTTGTGGATATACCCAAACACCTGTTTTATTAGTTTTAAATGGTAATAATTGTCCGTTTAAACTACTCTTTTTAATCTCAATTCCGGGAGCATCAAAAAATATTGAATCAACTGTTTCTTGCAGCGTTACAAATTCATGATTCACTTTGCCAATAACTTTTCCCGCTTTGGGTTCGAATTTAACTTCTAATTTTAGGTGGGTTATGTCTAATGAATGTTCTCTGTAAGCTCCTTGATCTTTTAAATAAGATTTTACAGGACTTTGAGAAAAGGCACTTAAGCTTTGAAAAACTAAGGCTGCGACAAGTAATTTTTTAATCATTCTAAATGGTAATGTACTCAAATATTTAATTTGAATCCCATAACTCCAAACCATTTAGCATATTTATCGAAATTGACTTCGATTTATTGAGAATAATTCAAGTGTAAATCGGCTATTCTTCTAGTTCTTCTTCATCTGGGTTAACAGGTAAAAATGTTTCTCCTGTTGTGCGCATAAACATTTCTTTTCTATCTATTTGTACTTTAGCTACTCCAAATCGGTTGAATTCTCCAATAATCTCGTATTTCGGTTCAGCTATTTCTTCGCCCTCATAGCTAACTAATCCTACTTTACCTTTTAAGTAAACTTTTGCAATGCCATTTTTGAAGGGTCCAATTTTATCGTATTTGATTGGTATAACTTCTTCACCGGTATAACTAATATAACCTTCCTTTAAATCTTTAATAACCTTAGCTCTACCATTTACAAAATCACCAATATACTCATAAATACAGGGAATTACTTCTTCGCCGTTTTCATTGATGAAGCCCATTTTGTTTTCTTTATAAACCTTAGCTCGCCCATTTTTATAGGGTCCAATTTTATCGTAACCTTTCTGAGCAAAGACGGCTTCAATTGCTAAAAATGAAAAAAGTATGAATATCAATCCATAGATTTTAACATGTTTAATTTGGTATTTATTTAGCTTTCTCAAAATATGTTAAGCAACATTCAAATTTCAGACCAAAAATAATTTGCGATTAATTACACCTTGCAAAACAAATTTAATCAAAAACTTGATGTCGTTTTCTCACTATCAGGTCATAAAATGGTGAATAGTATACAAATGAAAACAGTTTAAAGTAATTTAAGGCTTTCCTAAAATGCTTGAAATCTTTAACTTATTTTAAGCTGAATCAGGCATTTTTATTTTTTGTAAGAAATTACGTAATCTTCAATTAATCAGAGTTATAGAGCTCAAAAATCTTGATATTTATCAGCCTTTTCCTGTTTTAACAATTTATTAAGTAAGTGTCAAATCTTTTAAGTCTACTTTAGTAGTTTGTGATAAATGGCCTACTACATATTCTGTTTCCCAATTGCTGTCTTTCGTGTGATACCTCGCTGATGGATGGAGAGAAATATCTGTGTTTAAATTGCCAAGCTAATCTTCCCAAAACAAATTTTCATCTTCAAAGAAATAATAGTGTTGAAAGGTCGTTTTGGGGAAGGGTACAAATTCAAAAGGCATTTTCTTATTTGTATTTTCAGGAAGGGGGAATCACCAGAAAACTTATGCATAGCATTAAGTATGATGGTGACAAGGAATTGGCTGAATATTTAGGGAATAGTTATGGTTCGCAATTATTGGAGCAAATTCCTGATATGTATTTTGATGGAATTTTGGCTGTGCCTTTACATAGTTCGAAATTTAGGAAAAGAGGGTTTAATCAAAGTGAAGAATTTGCAAAAGGCATTTCAAATTCTACCGGTATTCCCAATTTAAGTCATTTAGCCAAAAGAAACATTGCAACCGACACCCAAACAAGAAAATCAAGACTTGAGCGGTGGCAGAATGTAAGTGATATATTTTCGATAAGTTCAGAGCTTAAAGATAAAACACTTTCACCGCATTATTTGTTAGTTGATGATGTTATTACGACCGGAGCAACTATGGAAAGTTTTGCTAATTGTTTAATTAATTCGCTTGATTGCAAAGTAAGCATTGCAAGTATTGCTTACGCCGTTTAAATTTATTATTTTGCACGACTTTACTCAAATGAAAAAGAAAATTATTTTATTGTTATTGGTTCTAATTGTGTTGGTAGTCAAAATTCAAGCACAATTTCAAACTGGGATTTACAGTAGTAATTTTTCTGGTGTTATGGGACCAATGATTAACCCAAGTTCTACCAATTGGTTAAGCAATTCTACTGAAATAATGCCAATTGGGCTTTCATTTAATGTAATGAACAATGGTTTCTATATGCCGGCTCAGCCCCTCCCAACCTTATTAGGTGGTTCTTTTTCTCAATTGATGTCTGATACGGGTAAAAATGTTAGTGAAGTTTTTGATAGGGTTTTCAAAATTAACAGAGATTTAAAAAAGAGTAACTATGCCTATATAGATTTTACTATGATGGGCCCTTCATTTTTAACTAGCTTTGGTAAAAGCTCAGTAGGTTTATACACAGGGCTTAGAACAATTTCTGCATCTTATGGCTTAAGTCCTGAATTGGCTACTTTTCTTCTAAAAGGAAATCGTACAAATGATTTATTTGGAAAAACAATGTCGATGGATGGAAGCCGCTCCGGAAATCTAGCCTTCTATGATATTGCAGGAAATTATTCAACCATCATTAATGAGTCTCAAAGATATGCCCATAGGCTTGGTTTTAATGCTCATTTATTATTAGGGATTAACTCTGTATATTGGGCTGATAATGGCACAAATTGGACTTTTGGTACAGACTCTGTTATATATTTTGAGCAGGGGTCATTCAATTTTGGATATGCTGCAACAAATTCAAAATATGTGAGTGAGTTAATGAAATTGAGAGGAACAGGTTTTGCCGGTGATATTGGTTATACAATCATCCGAAAAAGGAAAGGCATCCGTTCTACCAATGCACAATGTCCGAACATTGCAGGTGGTGGACGAGTTAGACAATTTCAAACCTATCGCTGGAAATTAGGTGTTTCTGTTATGGATATTGGTTTTATCAATTTTAAAACTCAAACTGTAAATACTGATTATAAAAACGTTTTTGGTGGTATTGATAGTTTAATTGATGAGGCTTATAAAGGCGTTTTCGCTTTAGACAGGGCTTTAAGATTTGGTTTTACAGGAAATCCAAATGTTGGGTTTACGCAAACCGATAATTATATACATTATCTACCTACAAGGGTAAATGTCCAATTTGATTTTAATTGGAGAGAAATGTGGTTCTTAAGTTTTACTGCATCACAACGTGTGGTATTTAACTCAAATTTATCAAACAGAGCGCCAAATATTACAAGTGTTGCCATCCGTCATGAAACATCTAAACAAGAATGGTCGGTGCCAATCAGCTTAATAGAATATCAATACCCAATTGTTGGATTCCATTATAGATATGGTCCGTTTTTTATTGGAACTAATCACGCGCTTGAAATGATCGGTTTAAGAAAAATCAGAGGAGTAGATATGTATTTAGGATTGAAGTTTAATATCTCTCATATTAAAGGATATTAGATAATATTAAAGTAAGTAAAGTTATAAAATTAGTTGTTTAGGTTTAGAATGTTCTATACGTAATTGTGGTCCTATTATTCATTTCCTCAATTAATTTATAAAAATTGTCTGATTAGATTTCCTATGTTAGGTTAAAGAAAAACTCAACTAGTCAAACTTACATTTTTAAATAATCTGTTTTTTATTTATTCAAATCATCCTATTATTTGGAGCTATACTCTTTGTGTTTTCTTTTTAAGTCTCAACGTTTATATTCAAATTTCCTCTTATTTATTTGTACAGATATATGTCTCCAAAAACTTGAATACCTATTCCTCTTTAATAATTTTTTATAAGTATTTTATAGTCCATTAAAACAGTTTTTGAAGTTGATTTTTACTATATAGTCCACTAATCCTTTATATTATAACTTGCTTAAATATAAAAGTCATTTCTGTTTTCAGAGGGAAAAGGGATATTAATTGTTAAGTTGAATTCTGAAGAATTATTACCTCTATAAAACAGAAAGTAAAAATAAATTTTGTTAAGTTTTTTTTTTTTTTCTAGAATTGAAAACCTACCCGGTTAGGTTCTAATCAATTAAAATTATGAAACAGCAAATCAAATTAATCCTTATTGGATTATTATCAATTTTTGCATTAAAAAGTAATGCAATTTCACTTCAGTTTTCTGGTTGTGGCAGCATGTCTGCTTCAGGTAATACAATTAAAATAAGATGTTATGGAAACTCAGGGACTTGTACAACAATTAGGTCAACAGTTTTTCCTGCTACAGGAGGTGTACATTGGCAAGTTGATTTTAGTGGATGTGATGGAGCCCAATTAAGGTTTTATCTCCTAGAGTATCCTGAAGTTTCAGGGAATGAAGAGGATGGAATAACAATTATTGGAAGGGATCCTATTTATTAATAATTAAAACAATTGTCACCGGGGACAATTTATTTAACATGAAAAAAGCCCTTTTTATTATTTTTTGGTTTCCAATTCTTGTCTATTCCCAATCTTTAAATAGGCCTAGAATTATTTTTTTACTTAAACCTTCAGACTGTTTAAGTTGTTCCATAAAATTGAATGAAATTTCTAAGCTTATTAAACAACCATTTGACATTTTATTACCAGATTCAAATCATATTGAATTTGAAACTTTTAAAAGCATATTGACCAAGGATTGTAAGAATAAGTTATTGGTTAATACTGATTTATTTAAAAAACTATCTAGCTTTCCTTCATCTGTTTTTGTCCTTGATAGTAAGGATTCTATTATGATTCAATTGAATTTTCAAGAAATAAATAGATTTACTCCATGCTTATTAAATAGTGTTTTAATTTTGAATCCTCCTCCTAATTTTGGCAAAAGGAATGTAGCGTTTATTGAATCAGATAGGATAAAATCAAAAAACGGACTTTTATTTTTTCTCTCAAAAAATCAACATGAATTAATATGCATAGATGATGACTCCATTAGGAGAATTTCTCTTGCTAATCATTGGAATTTTGCTGATTCAATAATGCAAAAAAGTAAGTTGGAAGAGATTCGTTTGTTTAACAAAATTCATTTAAGACCACAAGATGTATTTCCTTTTTATGACTCAAAAAAATTGAATATTGTTAATTTTTCAATTTCGGAAAACCAAATTTCGTTACTTTATGAACTTCTTGAACTAAATTATCAAATAGCAAACTTGGATACACAGGTAGCAATTAGCTCAACATTGTTTACGGTTAAATTAATAAACGGAAAAATTGAATTTATTCAAAGCTTACCAAATTTTAATTTGAAAGATGGATATACTTTAATTCCTTTTGATGTTTTCGATATTGTGGAATCTAATTCTGCATTATTATGTTCAGTTCGTAAAAATAAAAATAAAAGTGAATCTGAATTTAGAATGAGTTTAATTAATTCAAATTCAAAAGGTTTTAATTTTGACTCCGCTAAATACTTTTTGAAAATCCCCTTTTATTTATTCAAAAATTTTGATGGTGAATTTTCTAGCACTGAAATAAACAGTCATTTGGTTTTTTTTAATAACTACCCCTGCTTCTACAATTTAATTTCTGGAAAAAGTTTAGATATTAAATTTCCAGATAGTATGTTTTTGAAAACTAAAATCACCGATGAAGAATTTAATGCAATGGATGTTTTAGCTTCTTTTTATTGTTATGATATAAGACAAATAAATAAATCAACATATCAAATGTTATTTTCCTTCAAACGCAAAGTTTATCTTGCAAATATTTACAAAGGGATTCTACTAAATTTCTTAGAACTACCTGCAATTACACCCTCAAGTTTGATTCGGTTTAAGAATGAAAATTCGATTTGGTTTAAAAATGATGATGATAATTTATTATATGTCTATGAATTATAATTACTTCAACAAATGCCACAAGCTATCCATATAACTTGCATCTTTAATTTTGTCTTCTGCTTTTTCAGCTATAATCTTTTCTAATAAGGCATCGTTTTTCTGACCTTGTTGTAATGCATACGAATACGGACTAATACTAAAAGTTGTTAATTCATATTGCGATTTATATTGCTCAGGATACAAATCACTTAATTCATGTTCGATATGTTTTTTGTGTAAGAAATGTGGGTCGGCAACCTTATCAGCCATTTCATAATAGTTCTGAATAGCTAGCTCTGAAATCGCATCTGCATTCGGTTTACGACGTTTTTGGTATTCATCAAATACAGTATTCCAATCGCTGCCAAATTCTTCAATGCAATCGTCCATTTCAACACAATCTTCAAAACTGCAGTTCATACCTTGTCCGTAGAATGGAACAACTGCATGGGCTGCATCACCCAATAAAGCCAATTTATCTTTTCTCACCCAAGGATAACATCTTACAGTTACCAAACTTGATGTTGGGTTGGTAAAGAAATCTTCAATTAAAGTTGGCATCATTGGTACCGCATCTGGGAATTTCTCATTGAAGAATTTTGTTACTTCTTCTTTAGTTTGAAGATTGGCAAAACTATTCTGTCCTTCAAAAGGCATGAATAAAGTACAAGTAAAATCGCCCGCCGGATTAGGCAAAGCAATCATCATATACTCTCTTCTTGGCCAAATGTGAAGTGCATTTTTCTCCATCATAAATTTACCGGCTTCTCCTGCAGGAATAACCAGTTCTTTATAACCAACATGTAAATATGATTGAGAATAATTGAATCTGTCTGTAATTTGAAGTTTACCTCTGGTAGCGGCAAACGCACCATCAGTACCCATGATTCTATCTGCTTTGAAAGTTTGATGTGAACCATCTTCCATTTCAAAAGTTGCAGTAGCTGTTTCCAAATCTGTATCAATACACCTTGCATTAAAATACATGGTGATGTTTTCGTAAGCAGATGCCAATTCAATTAATTTCAAATTTAATCTTCCTCTTGAAACCGAATTGATAGCCTGTCCTTCTTTTCCATAAGCATGGTACGACAATTCACTTTCAGCACTGTGCATCATACGGCCATACATTGGAATGGCATCATCCAGAATTTCCTTATCTAAGCCAATTCTTTCCAAGGCTCTAAGTCCACGTGTAGACAAAGCCAGATTGATTGATCTACCTGCATAAATTTTATTGTTACGCATATCGGGTCTGCGTTCGAATAAATTCACTTGAAACCCACGTTTTGCCATATAAATGGCCAATAAAGAACCGGATAATCCTCCGCCTATAATGCTAATTGTATCTTTCATTCAGAACAAACATAATTAATTTTAGTAGTCACCTAAAATGATAGAAGTCAAACTTTCACTTATTTGTTTTCGAAAAACGATTTTAAAGCTACACCAATTCTGTAAACGTCTTCAAATGTGTTATATAAAGGTATAGGACTCATTCTTATGACATTTGGTTCGCGCCAATCAGGTAAAATTCCTTTTGACTCTAAATAATCAAATAACTTCTTTCCGTCTTCTTTTACAATAATCGATAATTGGCAACCTCTATCAGCCGCTGTTTCAGGAGTTATGACATTTAAGTGCTCTTTATAATCAGCCAAAATAAAATATAAATAGCCTGTTAGTAGTTCACTTTTCTTTCTGAGGTTTTCGATGCCGGCTTCATCAAAAATTTCTAATGATGCTTTATGAATAGCCATTGGGAAAATTTGAGCATTGCTTAATTGCCATCCTGCAGCACCTTCCATTGGAATAAAGCCTTTTTTCATTTGAAATCTACTCGATTCTTCATGTCCCCACCAACCTGCAAATCTTACCAAATCTGGATTGTTGGCATGACGTTCATGAACAAAAACCCCACTTGTACCACCAGGACCTGAATTCAAATATTTATACGAACACCAAACCGCAAAATCTGGTCCCCATTCGTGTAGTTTTAAATTTAGATTTCCAGCAGCGTGAGCCAAATCAAAACCCACATTTGCTCCTACTGAATGTGCTTTTTCTGTGATAGATTTCATATCAAATGCCTGGCCTGTTAAGTAGTTCACACCACCCATCATTACAATAGCAAGACTGTCTTTATTTTCTTCGATTTTAGCAAGAATATCTTCTGTCCTTAAAGTGAATTCACCTTCTCTTGGTTTGAGTTCAATAATTGCATCATCGGGATTTAAACCATGAAACCTAGCTTGGGTTTCCATGGCATATTGATCTGATGGAAAGGCAGAAACTTCCATCATGATTTTGTATCTTTCTTTGGTAGGCTTATAGAAACTCACCATCATTAAATGTAAATTGGCAGTTAGGTTATTCATGATAACAACCTCTTTAGGTAAAGCACCCACAACTCTAGCAGCTTTTTCTGTAAGAAAATGGTGGTAATACATCCAAGGGTTTTTACCTCTAAAATGACCTTCAACACCTAATTCAGCCCAATCTTTTAGTTCTTGGTCGATGGCCTCTTTAACAGCTTTTGGTTGTAATCCCAAAGAATTTCCACAAAGGTAAATTTGGTCTTTTCCATTGTGTTGAGGAATATAAAATTGCGAACGAAAGGTTTTTAGTTCATCTTTTTCGTCCATTTCTTTGGCGAACGACAATTCATTTAAG
>JBIPMI010000221.1:0-5236 GCA_044369215.1 Bacteroidia bacterium
TAAAAGTTTTTTCACCTTCAATTTATTGACATTACTCCAGTAACTTTTGGGACTTCTTTTAGAAAGAAATTGATAATAACTTTTGTCGTCTCTTTTATTTGGAAGTCTGTCAATCCATCCAAAACAAAGAGATTCATTTACTACTTCAGGATAATAAACACTATTAAATCCACTTTCTTTTTTTATAAATTATCAACCAAGCCGATTGTTCTTTTGGTGATTATTTTTCTAACCAATCTCTCCAATCTTATCTTATTTTGGTAAGAAAAATATTGCTTCCTTTATAAATTTCTGCAGTTTATATCAGCCAAATTAGCTTAAAGTTGAATCAGTTTTTCTTCAATGAATTTTTTAAAATCACTTACTAACGATTAAATAAAACCCTCATTCCTTTTGATGTTTCATCTATTTTTCCGTTTTCATAAACAAGGTTTCCATTTACAAAAGTATGAGTGATGGCTGATGAGAATTCATGACCTTCAAAAGGACTCCATCCACATTTATATAAAAGTGATTCTTTAGTAACTTTAGTAGTTTGATTTGGATCAATCAAAACTAAATCGGCGTAATAACCTTCTCTGATATAACCACGTCTGTCTATTTCGAAAAGAATAGCAACGTTATGAGACATCTTTTCTACGATTTTCTCTAAACTGATTTTACCTTTTTTATAAAAATCAAACATAGCCAAAACACTATGTTGAACAAGCGGACCGCCGCTTGGCGCATTGGTATAAGGCTGTGACTTCTCTTCAATTGTATGAGGAGCATGATCGGTTGCAATCACATCAATTCTTCCATCAATAACGGCAGCCATAATTGCATCGGCATCAGCCTTGGTTTTAACGGCAGGATTCCACTTAATGAAATTTCCTTTAGATTCATAATCACTATCATTAAACCAAAGGTGATGGATACAAGCTTCTGCTGTAATTTTCTTCTCCACTAAAGGAATATCATTTCTAAATAATTCAAGTTCTTTGGCTGTGCTGATGTGTAAAACATGCAAGCGAGTACCATGTTTTTTAGCCAGTCCAACTGCAAAAGATGATGAGCTATAACATGCTTCTGCACTTCTAATAATTGGATGGTATTTTGCACTCAAATTATCGCCATACTTTTCTTTATATTCTGCAGCATTTTTCTTTATCATTGGGTCATCTTCACAATGAGTCGCAATAATCGATTTCACTTTACTGAAGATGTTTTCGAGTGCTTGAGGGTCATCAACCAACATATCTCCGGTGCTTGAACCCATGAATATTTTTACACCACAAACCGTCCTTTCATCAACCTTTAACAATTCTTCTAAATTGGTATTTGTGGTACCCATAAAAAAGCTATAATTAGCCAAAGAAACTTCAGCTGCTCTTGTGTATTTTTTTTCTAATAATTCAATAGTTGTTGCAGAAGGAGATGTATTTGGCATTTCCATATAAGTTGTAACTCCGCCAGCAATTGCAGCTCTAGCTTCTGTATAAATTTCGCCCTTATGAGTTAAGCCTGGTTCACGAAAATGAACCTGATCATCTATAGCACCAGGGATTAAAAATTTACCTTCAGCATTTATAATTCTATCAGCAGGCATCGAAATACCTTGAGGTTCAATTTTTTCAATGAATTTTCCTTTGATAAAAACATCAGCATGAAAAATTTTTCCTTCATTTACGATGCGTGCATTTTTGATAAGAGTTGTAGCCATATCGACAAAATTAAGGGAAATATGCTTTTGAAGCCTTAAACAATATTTCAACAATTAAGCTTTTACACAAATTTGAAACTCAAATTATTTTAATATTTCACCATTTTTCACTTTTGATTCTGGTTGAATTAATACAATTCCACCATTTTCATCTTCTAAACCAAGTAACAAAAATTCTGAAACAAAACCTGCAATATTTCGTGTAGGAATATTTACCAATCCCAATACTTGTTTACCAAGTAAATCAATTAATTGGTAGTTTTTAGTGACTTGTGCGCTCGTTTGTTTGGTGCCTATTTCGCCAAAATCAACCCATATTTTATAAGATGGATTTTTAGCTTTTACAAAAGTTTCAGCTTTAACTACAGTACCACAAATGATTCTTAATTTAAGAAAATTATCTAATTCCGTTTCTTTCATCATCAACCAAAAATAAGACAGATTCAATGATTTACTTCAATGTTTTAGTTACTTTTTGAAGTATATTTGCAAGAATTTATGAAATACGATTTTATCATTATAGGAGGCGGAATTGTTGGACTTGCAAGTTCATGGAGATTGATTCAAAATCATCCTGAATTAAAAATTGCAATTATCGAAAAAGAAAATTCGGTTGCAGCTCATCAAACTGGCCATAATAGCGGAGTTATTCATTCAGGGATATACTATAAACCAGGAAGTTTAAAGGCCAAAAACTGTATTGCAGGTTATCAGCAAATGTTAGAATTCTGCGATACTTATGGAATACCTTATGATTTGTGTGGCAAGGTTATTGTAGCTACTTCTGAAAGTGAAATTCCTGAACTAGATAAACTTTATAAAAGAGGTTTGGAAAATGGCTTGGCTAAAATCAGCATTTTAAGCGCTGAAGAAACCAAAGAAATTGAACCAAATGTAACTGCAGTTAAATCAATTAAAGTTCCTTATACCGGGATTATTGACTACACTGAAGTTTGTTTAAAACTGGAGGATTTGGTAAGAAATAAAGGTGTTGATGTTTTTTTATCACATCAGGTTGAAGAAATAAAAGTGAATGAAAATTCAGCTTTTGTCGTTACAGCTCAAAATACATTCGAGTGCAAGCAGTATATCAATTGTGCCGGATTGTACAGTGATAAAATAGCAGGATTAACTAATAGGGAAATTGACACGAGAATTATTCCTTTTAGAGGTGAATATTACATGCTTAAACCAGAAAAAAGAGCCTTGGTCAAAAACCTGATTTATCCCGTTCCAGACCCTAATTTCCCGTTTTTAGGAGTACATTTTACCAGAATGATTGATGGTGGAGTGGAAGCTGGTCCAAATGCCGTATTTGCATTTAAAAGAGAAGGTTATTTTATGTCGGATGTAGATGCGCAAGAACTTTTTGAATCATTGGCTTGGCCAGGATTTAGAAAAGTAATGGCTAAATATTGGAAAACAGGAATGGGTGAATTTTACAGAAGTTTTTCAAAACCGGCATTTACAAAAGCGCTTCAAAAACTGATTCCAAGTGTTCAGGAAGATGACTTAATTCCTGCAGAATCTGGTGTAAGGGCTCAGGCTTGTGATAAATTTGGTGGATTAATCGATGATTTTAAAATAATTGAAGAAAAAAGAGCCATTCATATATTAAATGCGCCTTCACCGGCTGCTACTTCAAGTTTATCAATTGGAAAAACAATTGCTGAAATGGCAGCAAAAAGAATATAATGTTTAACTCAAAAACAAAAATAAGAGTTCGGTACGCAGAAACAGATCAAATGGGTTATGTGTATTATGGCAATTACGCTGCTTTTTACGAAGTTGGTCGGGTAGAAGCTTTAAGGGATATTGGATTGAGCTATAAAATGCTAGAAGATTCAGGCATCATGATGCCGGTTTTAAATCTTCAGTGTAACTATTTTAAACCAGCCAAATATGATGATTTACTTGAAATTGAAACCATTATTTCTGCAAAACCAGGTGTTCGTTGTAGATTTGAATATGAAATTAAAAATGAAACAGGAGAGCTATTAAATAAAGGTGAAACAACTTTGGTTTTTATTGATATGAAAACTAACAAGCCCACCAGATGCCCTGATTTTTTAGAGGAGAAGTTCAAGCCATATTTTAGCTAAAACAACAGTGAAAAAATATCCACTAATACATACAAGGCCAGTTAAATGGTTATATAGAAAAGCTTCTTCAATTCCTATGCCTGGAACGAAGGATGTTTCTTTGTATGCTGTTTTGGAGTTTTTTATCAGAAAATTAGGAAAAAGTGAGTTAAATACCAGAGCATCAGCATTGTCTTTCACCTTTTTTCTTGCACTTTTTCCAACTACCATATTCTTTTTTACCTTAATAGCTTATGTACCTTTAAAATATTCTCATGATGAAATTTTATTCTTAGCATCATCGGGATTACCTCCAAATGTTTATGAAACAATCAAAGAAACATTAGAAGATATTCTGAAAAATCAAAGAGGCGGCTTGTTATCTATAGGATTTTTGTCTGCTGTTTATTTTTCTACAAATGGTTTTCATAGCTTAATGATTCAATTAAACAAATTCAGTCACTTTTCTGAAACTAGACCATTTTGGAAGCAAAGATTGGTGGCAATTGGTTTAGCTATTTTTGTAACATTTATAATATTGTTTTCAGTTTTAGTGCTTACAACCGGCACTATTTTAATCAGTTACCTCGAGAAAGTCAAATATTTCCCATCTAAAACCATTCCATTTTTAATTTCAAGTTTTACTATGATTACAGTTGGTTTGATTGTACTCGGAGTTGTTGGTGCTATATATTATTTCGCACCTGCAAAACAGAGGAAATGGAGATTTTTTTCGGCAGGAGCAGTATTTGCAAGCTTTGTAACATTAACAACAACTTATGGCTTTTCGCAATATGTAAATCACTTTAATTCCTACAATAAAGTATATGGTTCAATTGGTGCTTTAATTGTAATAATGATGTTAATTTATATCAACACATTTATACTTTTAATGGGATATGAATTGAACATTGCAATTGACCTGGCTTTGCAACAAGAACAAAAAAATCAAGCCAGAAGAACAAAAGAAAACAAAATTGTATTTCTGGAAGATTCTAATTCAGAAAACAACAATACTCTATCAGAACAATAATCATTCTACTCGGTTATATAACTATGGATTTACTAGAGAAACAAAGCATGAAAAGGGTTTTGAGGGCTGGAGGAGTTCCTGAACACTTTAATTTAGCCTGGCATTTAGCAATAGAAAACGGACTATTTGAGGAGAAGGGTATAGAAATTCAATGGAGAGATGTTCCGGGTGGAACAGGAGCCATGTGTAAATTATTGAGAGATGGTGAATTAGATTTGGCTATTGCTTTAACTGAAGGTGTTGTAGCCGATATAATGCAAGGAAATCCAGCTAAAATTATGCAGTTTTACGTAAATTCACCTTTAAGATGGGGGATTCACACCTCAGGCAAAAGTGAATTAAGTGATTTAAAAGATATTGAGGGTTTAAAATATGCCATTAGTCGCTTTAAATCAGGCTCACATTTAATGGCTTTTGTTA
>JBIPMI010000222.1:0-5204 GCA_044369215.1 Bacteroidia bacterium
GATTTCTTCATCGGCATCAGCTACCCATTTGATTTCATTTACAAACCAGGCATTACCATTGTTATAAGGATTTCTTTGCGCAAATTGACGGCCGGTTGAATCACCAACAATAAAGTATTTTACATTCAACATATTGTAAGCTTCCATATTCTGGCGACCTAATTGCCATTCAATTAATTCCTGGAACCTACGCATTTTAGCACCATGGTATCCACCGATTGATTTGTGGTAGTAAGCAGTTAATGCATCTTTATCAAAATCAGTTGTATTGTTATACACTCTGTAATGAGGATCTGGATCAGCTAAAATTTGTTCATCAACCGGAGATTTTTGAACAGCAGCTTCAGCTTTTTTCTTTTCAAAATCACCATCATTTAAATAACGTTTATCAACGCTCCATAAATCGACAACTACCATCAAACCTAAAATTGCAACAAATATTTCTTTTTTCAATTTGCCTAATTGGTAAGCCCAGATTAATCCTGCTGTTGCTAAGATTAATACTAATGAACGTAAAGCATCCATGCGTAAAAGGCTTTGTCTATCAGCCATAATTGAATCTCTTAACCATTCAGGTAAACGTTGGTCTGCATCTGATGAGAAATCAAAAAATGCACCAGGAATCAAAGCAAATATCAAACACAAACCACCAATAACAGCAATTGAATAAGTCAATGCTTTTTTCAACTTTTCTTTTTTGTAATCTCCAGCAAAAACTTCTCTTACAGCAAGAATTGCCAATAAAGGAAACAAGGTTTGAGCAACACATAAAATGAATGTTACCGACCTAAATTTATTGTAAAGAGGGAAGTAGTTGAAGAATATATTAGTTAATGGCATGAAGTTTTTACCCATAGATAAGAAAATGGCTAACATGGCAGCAGTGAATATCCACCATTTGGTATTTCCTTTCATAAAAAACATACCAAAGGCAAATAAAAACACAATGATTGCTCCGTAGTAAATGGGTCCCGCTGTAAATGGCTGATCTCCCCAATAAACTGGCAATTGTTTGATAACATTTTTCGCATCAGGAACATTGTATTCTTTTAGTTTCTGATAAGTTTCACTCGAAGTGCTTAATTCTCCGTTTGATGCACCTCCGTAAAAATTGGCCATCAATAAAGTGAATGGTTCCATTACTCCATTACTCCAAGCTAAAGCGTAATCTTTATCTAAACCATTACTGCTATTGGCAACATTGCTTTCTCCCAAAGGATTTTTTGTCAACTCAGATGCACTTCTGATACTGTATTTACCATATTCTTCAGTAGTTAATAAACCTGTAATATGCGTTCCAATACCAACACCTGCTGCTACTAAAAGATATGCTCCTGCAATAAGAAACGATGCCAGTTTTTTCTCTTTGATGTGTTGAATCAACTCAACTACCATCCATGCTAAAATGATGAATATTAAATAATAGGTAATTTGTAAGTGACCCGCAGCCAATTCAAAAGAAACGGCAATTCCGGTTAAAACTGCTCCCAGTAATTTATTCTTTCGAAGGGTATAATTTATACCTGCCAAAACCAGTGGAATAAATGCAATGGCATTTCCTTTGGTGATATGGCCGGCATCTATATTTATAAAGTTGAAGGAGGATAAGGCAAAGGCCAGCGAGCCAACAATTGCCAACCATGGACTTACTTCAAAAGTTAACAATAACAAGTAGAAACAGATGAATAACAAAAAGATGGTATCAGCAGGATGTTTTAAAATATCAGAGATATAAAACAAAATGTTTGATGTGAAATTACCATGATAGGTAGCACCAATTAAATAAGTTGGCATTCCACCAAAAATAGAGTTGGTCCAAAATGTTCTTTCACCACTAGCTTTCTCATAGTTGGCAATCTCCTGAAAGGTTGCTTTCCATTGAAGAACGTCGTATTGTTTAAGTGCTTTGCCACTAAAAAGTGGGTTGAAATAGATAAAAATCACCAAAAAAATTACCGCCAAGGCAATTAAATGTGGACTGGCTTTTTTGAAAAACGAAGAATTCATTTAGAAAAATTTTGGGAAATATAAGTAAACAGAGTAATTAATGGGGAGATTTTTGATTCGGAAAAGCCCTTTTTATCAAAATGAAGAAAAAATTAATGTTGTATTCTGATTCAATTCCTCCCTTTTTTAGAATATTTCCTGCTTTCCCTTATTTTCGCCCTTATCATATGATTGAATTACAAACAGATTTTACGCGTTATTTTAAGCAGCAGTTCGATACAACTCAAACTTTCATTATTCCTTTTATTGAAAGAAAGACCAAAATTGAAAAGGGGATGAAATTCCTTGAAGTAGGAAGTGGTTATGGTGGTATTTGTAAAGCTTTTGCAGATAAAGGTTGCAGGGTTACAGGAATTGAACTTTGGGAATATGCAAGTAATATTGCTAAAGATTTTTTGAAGGATGATATCGCTCAGGGAAAAGTAGAAATCATCAACAAAAATGTGTACGATATCAATCCGGATAAAGATTTGGATGAAAAATTCGATATTATTTTGTTGAAAGATACCATCGAACATATTCACGACCAAGAATCTTTTGTTAAACACATCATTCATTTCTTGAAACCTGGTGGAATTATATTTTTTGCGTTTCCACCTTGGTTAATGCCATTTGGCGGACATCAACAAAGTTTGGATTCCAAGTTTTTACATTTTCTTCCTTATTTCCATATTTTACCAACTCCTGTGTATAGAGGAATTTTAAAAATGTTTGGAGAAAGTGAAGGAAGAATCAGGGATATTATTGAAGTGAAAGAAACTCAAATCAGTATAAACAGATTTGAAAGAATTACCAAAGCAGCAGGATTTAGAATTCTGGAAAGAGAATTATACTTAATCAATCCAAGTTATTTGTACAAGTTTGGCGCTAAACCAAGGAAACAATTTGGCTGGCTTGCTGCATTACCATGGATTAGAGATTGGTTTACAACCACCTGTTATTATTCTTTGGAAAAGCCTAAGAACTAAATCGAATTAAAAAAAAAGAGCGGTTGTTTCCATTAAACAACCGCTCTTTTTTTTATATTATAATTGATATTAATCTCTGTGGTTACTTACATGAGCTTCAATTTTATCGTAAACTCGCTGTAGTTTAAATTCACGTGGTGGTGTAATCATCAATGGTACTGTTTCAACCAAAACCGATGAAGTATCTAAACCGAAAGCTCTTTCTTCACTTAAACTTAATTTATCTAAAGTGAAGTACATTTCCATGATTCTTCTTTCAAATCCGCTGAGTTCGTTATCATGCGATAAATGACGTTTTAATACTACGAAACGGAAATCACCTGTAATATTTTGTCCGCGTAATGATGCATAACGTGAGCGAACATCCACTTCACCATTTTTAACCAATTCTTCAACCACACGACGGAAATAGAAGTTAATTTTTTGTTCAACCCTGAATCCCAATCTGAATTCTACACGAACCACATCATTAGGAATAATATGATCTACTTTATACTCCATAGTATATGGTTTGTCATCTACATGAATATGCACAAACCAATAAACGTCGGCACGTTTCGGACGTTTTTGAAGGATTGAATAGATTACTTTGTATTCCACTTCCATTAAATGATCGGCACTTGTTAAATAAACCAAGTGAGTTGAGTATTTTGAAATGGAATTGTCTTTGCTTAATTCATATAACAAAGGCAAGTATTCTTTTAAGTTTACAAATTCGGTTAATCTGTTTTTGATTTTACGTCCTCTGTACCAAACAAACATAATAACAGTAAATATAGCTCCAATTAAGAGTGTCATCCAACCACCTGATGGAATTTTCACAATATTGGCCATTAAGAAACTGAATTCAATTGGGAAGAAAATTATTGAAAAGAGTATAATTAAATATTTGTTAACTTTAATTGTCTGCAGGAAGTTTACCAATAAAACGCTGGTCATAATCATGGTAACTATAATTGCCAAACCATAAGCAGCTTCCATTTTGGTTGATTCTCGGAAGTAAAGAACTATACCAATACAACCTAACCAAAGTAACCAGTTTACGCTAGGCACATAAATTTGTCCTTTTAAGTCGGTTGGATATTTAATTTTAACTTTTGGCCAAACATTTAATCTAAGCGCTTCTGCAACAAGTGTAAAACTTCCGGATATCATTGCCTGAGATGCGATGATAGTTGCCATTGTTGCAATTATAATTCCTGATAATAAAAACCAATCAGGCATAATACTGTAGAAAGGATTTGTTTTGTCATTTGTTTCTGCAAAGTGTTTTAAAACCCAAGCACCTTGACCCATATAGTTAAGAACTAATGTGATTTTAACAAAAATCCAACTTACACGAATATTCTTTTTGCCACAATGTCCCATATCTGAGTACAATGCTTCTGCACCTGTTGTACAAAGAAAGATAGCACCCAATAACCAAAAACCTTGAGGGTAGTTTGTAAGTAAATCAATTGCATACATTGGGTTTAAAGACTTAAGAACAGCTGGATTATGAATCATTCCCGATAAACCCAGAATTCCTAACATTGAAAACCAAACAAGCATTACAGGTCCAAACATTTTTCCTACAATGCTTGTGCCCATTCTTTGCATTAAAAAGAGTAGGGTAATAATTGTAATTACAATTGGGATTGTTGGAATATTTGGATTTAGTATGAGTAATCCTTCAACAGCAGAGGAAACTGAAATTGGAGGTGTAATCATTCCATCAGCCAAAAGAAAACATCCACCAATGATTGCTGGCCAGATTAGAAATGGTTTTCTTCGTTTTACAAGAGTAAAAAGCGAAAAAATACCGCCTTCACCATTATTGTCTGCTTTTAAAACTAACAACACATATTTAATGGTTGTTTGAAGTGTGATTGTCCAGAAAATACACGACAATCCTCCATAAATTAATTGTTCTGTAATGGGAACGGCAAAGGAATGTGTACCTTGATGAATAATTGCCTTCATTACATAAAGTGGAGAGGTTCCAATGTCTCCGTAGATAATTCCTAGGGCTACTAAGAGTCCTGCCACAGAAAATTTGTGGCCATGGCCTGTTTGTTCACTCACGTTAGTAAAAAATGAGGGGCAAATGTATAATTAAGAAATAGATTTCAAAGTGGGTGGCTGTTAAATTTTACTATTTGGCAATTTTGACTCAGTTAAAAACAAAAAAATGAGCACATTTTACATATGCTCATTTTTTAGTTTTATTTTGATTTTAATTGATTATCA
>JBIPMI010000223.1:0-5201 GCA_044369215.1 Bacteroidia bacterium
ATTTGGTAAGAATGAATGGTAGCATCAAAGCATCCAAAAAAATATTGATTCAATAAAAGTTAAGATGTTGTTATTTGATAATTGATGAATAAAAAAGGCGGTTCAAATTTTGAACCGCCTTTTTTATTTATTGTATATAATTTTATCTGTATAGAACTTCCTTCACTGTTTTAATAGTTTTTTCTACGCTTGGTAAGAAAGCTTGAACAAATGTTGGAGCGTATCCTAAAGGAACATCTTGTGTGTTGATTCTTCTAATTGGTGCATCTAAATAATCAAATGCATTTTTCTGAACCATATAAGTAATTTCAGTAGAAATACTAGCCAATGGCCAGGCTTCTTCAATTATTACCAATCTGTTTGTTTTCTTTACAGACTCAATTACAGTATCGTAATCAATAGGTCTAACAGTTCTTAAATCGATTACTTCACAGCTAATTCCTTCTTTTGCTAATTCTTCAGCAGCTAGTAAAACTACTTTCATGATTTTCCCAAATGAAACTAAGGTTACATCTGTTCCGGCTCTTTTAATATCAGCAACACCAATAGGTATTAAATATTCTTCTTCAGGAACTTCACCTTTATCGCCATACATCTGCTCGCTTTCCATGAAAATAACAGGGTCATTATCACGAATAGCAGTTTTTAATAAACCTTTTGCATCGTAAGGGTTAGAAGGAACTACAACTTTTAAACCGGGACAGTTTGCGTACCAGTTTTCAAAAGCTTGTGAGTGTTGAGCTCCTAATTGTCCAGCGCTACCAGTAGGACCACGGAACACCATTGGAATATGAAACTGTCCGCCACTCATAGAATACATTTTAGCAGCAGCGTTTATTACTTGGTCAATAGCAACCAATGAAAAGTTAAAAGTCATGAATTCAATAACAGGACGTAAACCATTCATAGCCGCGCCAACGCCAATTCCGGCAAAACCTAATTCTGCAATAGGCGTATCAATTATCCTTTTTGCACCGAATTCATCTAACATGCCTTGGCTTACTTTATAAGCACCATTGTACTCAGCTACTTCTTCACCCATCAGGAATACATCTGCATCTCTGCGCATTTCTTCTGATAGTGCCTCTCTGAGGGCTTCGCGAAATTGAATAGATCTCATAGTTTTTTAAAGAATTGCAAAAATACATTCTCAATCAGTATATCAAAGTTTTTCCTTTGAATTTGACAGGATTTCTTAAAATATATCTGATTTTGGTCAATGTTACCAAATAGTTAAATAATTGCGTATTAATTATTACCTTTGGTGTTAAGTTATTAAATTTCAAACAAATACTAATGTCTAAAAAAATAGAATTCATGCTTTTAACTCTATTGTCATTCCTTGCTTTTGCACAGCAGGCTAGGGCTGATATAAACAGAGTAGGCCTGGATTTGTATGGACATAAACTATTTATATCTGCTGATTTTCCTGCTATTTCTAAATCAAACATCATTAATAAAGAAGAAATTAGGCCTGATTTGGAGAAATTTTCTCAGGAGTTTGATATGAATTTGTTACTTGATTTAAACAAGTATTCAGAAGAGTTTGGAATGGATGATATGGCTTTTTTGATGATGTCGAGGAAATTGGCAGCTGGAGTTTATCAAACCGAATACCAAAGAAATGTGTTTTTATATCATTTGTTAAAACTTAAACATTACGATGTAATCTTAGGATTTTCAACTAATCAAACTACAGTTTATGGTCAGTTGGGTTTTAAAGTTTTTAATGTTATTGATGTACAAATAGGAAATAAAACATTTACTGACTTATCATTTTCTCAAAAAAGAAACCCGCAAACCGAAGAGATATTTGAAGATCAGGAAAAAGTTGCAAGAGCTATTTTAATCAATGAAAATCGTCCTCCTTTATTCAATGCAAAATCAAAAAAATACAAATTGTATTTCGAATTCGAGCAATTTCCTTATTACTTTACAGGTAAGTTGAATGAGTCTTTAGTAGCCTACTACAATGAATTACCTGATATTATGTTTTCAGATATTTATTTAAATTACCAGGTATCTGAAAGTGTTAAATCATCATTATTAAAAGAACTTTCTGCTGCAATTTCCGGAATGAGTGATGAGAAAAAATTGGCCTTTTTACTAAAGTTTTCTCAGGATGCAATACCTTATCAGGATGATATGATTTCTCAAGGAAAAGAAAAATTTTCTTTCCCTGAAGAATCATTGGCTAACCCATATGGTGATTGCGAAGACAAATCAATTTTGTTTGCTTATTTAGCAAAAGAATTACTCAATAAAACCTCATTGGCCCTGGTTTATTTCCAGCAACATCATTTAAATGTAGCTATTGAATCAGAAGGAAAGGAAGATTACAATTTCAGTTTTAAAGACAAACGTTATTTGGTTTGTGAACCATCAGGCACCGGTTTCAAACCAGGTGATAATACTTATGATGTAAACAAAGCCAGCATTGTTAGTTGGTAGGTTTTGGTCCTTTAGGTTGAAGCGGCCTGATTTCTAAATTAACAGTATGGAAATTATCAGGCATTTCTAAAGCAACAACTAAATTATAAGCAACATCTTCAGGCATCAACATAAAATCGTGTGGTTTAATACCCGGACTATTTCTGAAAAAATCTGTTTTGGTTGAACCAGGGTATACACAAGTAACCTTAATTCTATGGTCTCTTAATTCTCTAAAAAGACTTTCACTTAAACCCTTAACAGCCCATTTAGTCGCACAATAAGCACTTACTTGTGGCATTCCTTCTAAAGCAGCGGTAGAGGCAATATTAATAATATGTCCGTATTGTGCTTTTTTCATTTGAGGAATCACCTGTTTGCAGCAATAAAACATGCCTGAAACATTGGTATCAAACATCTCATCCCAGATTTCGTAGGAAATGTCTTCAAGAAATCCGAAATATCCTAAGCCGGCATTGTTTATTAAAACATGAATTTGGTTTTCTCGACTCAAAATGTTGAAAAAAGCAGCTTCAACTTCATTTTTATTTCTGATATCACAAGGAATAAAATGGAACAAATCTGATAACAAGGCATCATTTGAGTTTCTTCCCAAACCATAAACCTTACATTCTTTTTGAATCAACTGTTTAGCTAGTTCAAATCCAATTCCTTTGCTGATACCGGTAATAACCGCCACTTTGTTTTTTAAATCCATGTGGCAAATATATTCAAGGAAACGGGAATTGAAGGAAATTCAACTCCCATTTCTGAATTTGATTATTTAGAATGTAGGTTCTACTCAATGTTGCTTCATGGCTGATTAAGTTTATTTCAATTTAAACTCATTTTGTAGTTGATAGATTCCATGTCATTCCTAGCATAAATGAGGTATCCCATTTTTGAATGGTTTTTGGTTCATAGGCAGCATCTTTAAATGTGTCATTGTTATACATTGAGCTAATTCTATTAACCTCGGCAAAAGAAACACCTCCATGTATTAAAAGTCTTTGGTGTTTTCCAAGAATTAAACTTCCACCTGCAGCAAAGGTTACTTTTGTTTTGTCATTAAATGAAAGTCCGCTACCTACAAATGCACCTAAATTAAAGCCACGAAAAACAGAAGTATGGAAATTAATTACACCCATTGGACCAAATGTAGCTTTTGATTCATCGTAAAAACTTAAACTATAAGTACTGTCATTTAATTTGTTTTTGGTGAAATTTTGATTGGTATGGCCAGCATAAAAGAATCCAGCAGAAAAATCAATTTTCATGAATTTATTAACGGGTAGGTTTATTGGATAAGTTAATGTGCTTTTTGATTGGTTATTTTTAATAATAATTTTTAGATTAAATTCATCTGAGTGTTTAACAGGTTGGTTAAAAAAGTTCTGTGAAAAGTTGATGGTTAAGAGTTTTCCATATTCTATTATTAATGCATTAATAATACTATCTTTTTTCGATTTGGCTTCTTCGTTTAATTTTTTTAGTTCAACTAAATCAAGAGAAGGAGACTTCTCTTTTTTCAAAGAAGTAGAATCCATATTAAACATGATACGTTTATAGATCTGTCTTAGTTCAGAAGCACTATAAACATCAGAACAAATAAAACTAGTTGAACAATTTCTTGTTTGAATATCATTTTTGTATAAAACTAAATCCATATCAATTTTACTTTTAATTGATTGTAAAGAAGCACAAATACAATCGGCACTTAGAGATTTTAGGTTTTTGAATTCTGATAAATCTTCAGAAAAATCTGATAGTATATTGTTGAAGGTTTTGTATGCTTTGATGATATCTGCCGGTGTGTTTGTTGTAGCCTTTACAGTATTTTTTGGTTCCTCTTTTTGAATAAAGTAGGCATTTAACAAAGGCGATTGAGTTTGGTAATATAAAACTGGCTCCGATAAATTCACCGAAAACTCTTGAACCAAAGGATTGATTTTTTCTATTCTTATATCAATATGGTCTGATTCGCTTGCAAAAGCTCTTTGAGCAGGTATAATTTCCTTTGAAGAATTTAAATAAGTTAGCTTTTGGTTTTCGGCTTCGTAGCTGATTTTTTTTACTTGGTTTTTTCTGAAGGTAGAGCAAGAAAATAAACTGCTTATTAAGCAAATAAAAATCGATGTTTTGAATAAGTTTTTCATGGTTTTGAAATTTAATGGGTCAAATTTCAACCTGAATTTCAAATGAATAACTAGGCGATTCTCTAAAAATAAATAGGAAAATTCCTATATTTTAAAACATGCCTGATGCCTAAGTTTGAATATAAATTTAAAACCATGAGTAAAATATTTAAGTTCAATTCTGATGAAATGGAATTAGCATCAAGTGTTAAAATTCCAGCTACAATGGCTAAAACCATGCATCAGGCCTATTTGGCTTTACCGGAACCGTTGCTTGTAAATGTTGAAGGTAATGTGAAAGTATTAAGAGGCTTTTCTTTTAAAAAAGAACATGTTTTGGATATGCTCAATCGCACAGATTGTGAAGTAAGTGATCTTTTTATCATGTTTGGTGCTGATGCTAATGGTTACGTGAAAATTATTGGCGGAGGTTTGAAAGATAGCCCGGGAAGTACCGACCACAAGGCACTTTTAGCCGATAAATTATATGATATGTGTGAACCTTGTCCAGATAAATGCCCAAGTAATATTGATTCATACAGATAATATTAGTCCCTTACCCTAGATGAATCAGTAATATTTTTACTGATGTTTTGCAGATAAAAATCCACTTAGTTTGCTTTCTTATAAAAGCCG